>NZ_JBFUCI010000085.1:0-18256 GCF_056405335.1 Variovorax sp. P1_H12_2 | reverse complement strand
CTGGCAGCCCTGGTCGGCCGAACGCGCGCGCGAACTGGCGGCCGCCGGCCGGCCGGTGTTCGTGGATTTCACGGCCGCCTGGTGCGTGACCTGCCAGTACAACAAGCGCAGCACGCTGGACAGCGCCGAGGTGCTGGCCGATTTCGACGCCCGCCAGGTCGCGCTGCTGCGCGCCGACTGGACCCGGCGCGACCCGGCCATCACCGCGGCGCTGACCGCGCTCGGGCGCAGCGGGGTCCCGGTCTATGTCTTGCAAGCACCGGGAAAGCCGCCCGTGGTGCTGACGGAAATACTCGGCAAGGATGAACTGCGCGCCGCGCTCGCGGCGCTTTGACACCGGGCATCATTGGCTCCTTCGGGGGCCGCGGAGCGCCCCGGCGCCGGCCTTACTGGCCCCCCACGCTCCCTCACTGCGTGTGGTCGCTGCCCCCCAAGGGGGCCGCAGGCCGCCTTGGGGCGGCCCGGCGCCGGCCTTACTGGCCCCCCACGCTCCCTCACTGCGTGTGGTCGCTGCCCCCCAAAGGGGGCCGCAGGCCGCCTTGGGGCGGCCCGGCGCCGGCCTTAACGGGTTGTCACATGAACATGAGGAATCTGTTCTAAGCTGTCGCAGTTGTTGAGTATTTATCACCGGGAGTACAAGCTGACCATGTCATCGTCATCCTCCGCCTCGCGTTCCTACCGCGCCGCGCGCGATGCCCGCGCCGCCCTCAGCCGAGCYTCGCGGCGCGCCATCATGACGGCCGCCGTCGCACTTGGCGCCACCTTCCTGATGAACGCGCAAGCCRCCGCCGCGCCCGCCGTCGGCCAGCCCGCGCCCGATTTCGTCGCCGTCGACACCGCCGGCGCGCAGCACCGCCTGTCGGACTTCGCCGGCAAGTTCGTGGTGCTCGAATGGACCAATCCGGGCTGCCCCTTCGTCGGCAAGCACTACGGCAGCGGCAACATGCCCGCCACGCAGAAGGCCGCCACCGCCCAGGGCGTGGTCTGGCTGGCCATCAATTCGACCGAGCGCGGCGCCAGCGACTACCTGAAGCCGGCGGCGCTGGCCGCCTGGATGAAGGCGCAATCGGGCGCGCCGACGGCCGTGCTGATGGACGAAGACGGGGTCATCGGCCGCGCCTACGGGGCCCGCACGACGCCGCACATCTTCATCGTCGACCCCAAGGGCACGCTGGTCTATGCCGGCGGGATCGACAGCATCCCCTCGTCCCGCGCCGAGGACATCAAGACCGCCACCAACTACGTCAACCAGGCGCTCGGCGAAGCCTTCGGGGGCAAGGCGATCAGCGCCGCGGCCACCCGACCCTACGGCTGTTCCATCAAGTACAAGTCCTGACCGGACCCACGCTCCCCGAGGGGGCGGCCCGGCGCCGGCCCGAGCCGCCCGGCCGCTACGAAGGCGCATGCCAAAGCGCTGCTGTGCCAAGGTCATTCGACGCCCCTGCGACAATCGCAGGATGCCTTTCGCCCCCCTGAAGAACGACACGTTCCTGCGCGCCTGCTGGCGCCAGGCCACCGACCACACCCCCGTCTGGCTGATGCGCCAGGCCGGACGCTACCTGCCCGAGTACCTGGCCACCCGGGCCAAGGCCGGCAGCTTCATGGGCCTGGCCACCAACGTGGACTTCGCGACCGAGGTCACGCTGCAGCCGCTCGAGCGCTTCGCGCTCGATGCCGCGATCCTGTTCTCCGACATCCTGACGGTGCCCGACGCGATGGGGCTCGGCCTCTCGTTCGAGGCTGGCGAAGGCCCGCGATTCGCTCGGCCGGTGCGCGACGAGGCCTCGATCGCGGCCCTGGCCGTGCCCGACATGGACAAGCTGCGCTACGTCTTCGATGCCGTCACGTCGATCCGCCGCGCGCTCGCCGGCCGGGTGCCGCTGATCGGCTTCTCGGGCAGCCCGTGGACACTGGCCTGCTACATGGTCGAGGGCGCGGGGTCGAGCGACTACCGGCAGGTCAAGACACTGCTCTACAGCCGCCCCGACCTCATGCACCGGCTGCTGGCCGTCAACGCCGACGCCGTGGCCGCCTACCTCAACGCGCAGATCGACGCCGGCGCCCAGGCCGTGATGGTGTTCGACAGCTGGGGCGGCGTGCTGGCCGACGGCGCCTTCCAGGTCTTCAGCCTGGCCTACACGCAGCGCGTGCTGTCGCAGCTCAAGCGCGACGGCGCCGACGGCCGGCCGGTGCCGCGCATCGTGTTCACCAAGGGCGGCGGACTCTGGCTCGAAGAAATGCAGCCGCTCGACTGCGAGGTGCTGGGGCTGGACTGGACCGTCAACCTCGGACGCGCGCGCGCGCTGGTGGGTGAAGGCCCGGCGGGCAAGGCCCTGCAAGGCAACATCGACCCCAATGTGCTGTTCGCGCAGCCGCGCCAGATCGAAGAGGAAGTGGCCAAGGTGCTGCAGAGCTTTGGCCGCCCGCACACCGACCCGGACACCACCGGAGCGACGCACGTGTTCAACCTGGGCCATGGCATCAGCCAGTTCACCCCGCCCGACCACGTGGCGGCCCTCGTGAACGCGGTGCATGCGCAGTCCCGCCTGCTTCGTTCCTGAGCGCATTGTTATGACTTGTAAGCACCGGAGATCGACTGCCCGAGCGTTTGTCAAGCGCCAAAACGGTGAGGAGGGACTGACTTATGCACAAAAYGGCTGCTGCGGTGCGCAAAAACATCTGACGCTCGATAAAGGCTGCTCCTAAAGCGATAGCGAAGCTAAGTCATTGATTCATATAGGTTTTGAACTTTGCTTTTTTTGCGTGCATTCCAGCCGAAGCCTTGATTTTCAAGGGCTGGCGACGAGTCGAGGCGGGATATCAACAAAGTTATCCACAGAAACTCTGGATGGACTGCAAAGCACTGAAAAATCAACAACTTAAGTCCATTTGCTCAAAGTCGCTTTAACAAACCCGCGCAGCGGGAACCCGCCTTGAACTGGTGCATCGACGTCGCCGTCCAGACCCCGGCGCACAGCGCACTAGGGGATGTACTTAGCTACAAAAGCCACGTCGCCCTGACTCCGGGGGCCCTCGTGCGGGTGCCGTTGGGCCGCCGCGAGGTGCTGGGCGTGGCCTGGGCGGTGCGCAGCCTGGAGGCCGACCCGCCTTCCCCGATGGAACTCAAGCCGGTCGCCGGCGCCCTGGACGCCTTGCCTGCGCTGGGCGAGGCCTGGCGCGACCTGGTGGCCTTCGCCGCGCGCTACTACCAGCGCTCGCTTGGCGAGATCGCGCTGGCGGCCCTGCCGCCGCAGTTGCGGGACCTGAGCGCGGTCCAGCTGGCACGGCGGCTCAAGCGCCAGGCCCCTGCGGCGCGCGCCGGCAACGCAGCGCCCGACGGCCCCGCGGTGGCGCTCACCGCCGAGCAGGCCGCCGCGCTGGCCCGCTTCGATGCCGAGCCCGGCCCCTTCCTGCTGTTCGGCAGCACCGGCAGCGGCAAGACCGAGGTCTACCTGCGCTGCGTGGCGACGCTGCTCGAGCGCGAGCCCGAGGCGCAGGCGCTGGTGATGGTGCCCGAGATCAACCTGACGCCGCAGCTGGAAGCCCGCTTCAAGGCGCGTTTCGGCGCCGACTCGGTGGTCTCGCTGCACAGCGGCATGACGAACCCGCAACGGCTCGCCAGCTGGCTGGCA
Source organism: Variovorax sp. P1_H12_2 (assembly GCF_056405335.1). Lineage (NCBI taxonomy): Bacteria > Pseudomonadati > Pseudomonadota > Betaproteobacteria > Burkholderiales > Comamonadaceae > Variovorax > Variovorax sp. P1_H12_2. The sequence continues at coordinate 14,624 of NZ_JBFUCI010000085.1, read as the reverse complement.
GCGCACGGCGGCGCGGCGCGCATCGTGCTCGGCACCCGGATGGCGGTGTTCGCCTCGATGCCGGCGCTGCGGCTGATCGTGGTCGACGAGGAACACGACCCCAGCTACAAGCAGCAGGAAGGCGCACGCTACTCGGCCCGCGACCTGGCCGTCTGGCGCGGCCGGCGCGAGGGTGCCAAGGTGATCCTCGGCTCGGCGACGCCATCGCTCGAAAGCTGGCATCGCAGCCGGCCGGCCGAGGGCGAGGACGCCGGCGGCAACTACCTGCGGCTGGCAATGCCCTCGCGCGTCGGGGCCGGCGCGCTGCCGGCGGTGCGGCTGGTCGACATGAACCTGCAGCCGCCGAAGACCGTGCTGTCGGGCGCGCTGCTCGACGCCATCGGCCAGCGCATCGCGCGCGGCGAGCAGAGCATGGTGTTCCTGAACCGGCGCGGCTACGCACCGGTGCTGGCCTGTGGCGACTGCGGCTGGAAGAGCGAATGCCCGCATTGCAGCGCCTACCGCGTGTTCCACAAGATCGACCGCACGCTGCGCTGCCACCACTGCGGCTTCACCGAGCGCGTGCCTCGCGCCTGCCCGGCCTGCGGCAATCCCGACATCGCACCGGTCGGCCGGGGCACGGAGCGGCTCGAGGAGCACCTGGGCGAGCTGTTCGCCGCGGTCCGGCGGCCCGACGGCAGCGCGGTGCGCGTCGCCCGCATCGACGCCGACAGCACGCGCAAGCAGGGGGCGCTCGAGTCGCAGCTCGCCGCGGTGCACGCCGGCGAGGTCGACGTGCTGGTGGGCACGCAGATGATCGCCAAGGGCCACGACTTCCGCCGCATCACGCTGGTGTCGGCCATCAACCCCGATGGCGCCCTGTTCTCGAGCGACTTCCGCGCGCCCGAGCGGCTGTTCAGCCTCCTGATGCAGTCGGCCGGCCGGGCCGGACGCGATGCCGCCTACCTGACGGCGCAGGAGGCGACCGCCGAGATGTGGATCCAGACCCATCATCCGCAGCACCCGCTGTTCGCCGCGCTGCGGCGGCATGACTATGCCGCCTTCGCCCAGGGCGAACTGGAGGAGCGAGCGGCCGCCGGCATGCCGCCCTTCGCCTTCCAGGCGCTGCTCAGGGCCGACGCGCGCACGCAGGACGCGGCGCAGGCGTTCCTGAATGCCGCCAGTGCCGCGGCCGACGCGCTACCGGGCGCCGACCGGGTCACGCGCTACCCCGCGGTGCCGCTCGCGATCCAGCGGGTGGCCAATGTGGAGCGGGCGCAGATGCTGATCGAGAGCGGCTCGCGCGCCGCCCTGCAGCGGCTGCTGGCGGAATGGCAGCCGCTGCTGCACGCGCTGCGCCGCCAGCCCGAGGGCAAGGGCGTGATCCGCTGGCTGGTGGACGTCGATCCGCAGAGCATCTGACGCGAGCGGCGCGCCCATCGCGGAAACGCCGCGGAACCGGGAGCGCTACAGCAACCCGACCGGCTCCTTGCCCATTTCCACGTACTGGAGGCCGGATCGGCGGCGCCGGACAGCCCCTGGGACGAAGAGCAGCAGGCTCAGCACGGCCGCTGCCAAGGCAGCCCCGGTTCCGAGCGCCCCGCCGACCCACAGCCAGCCGACGACGGCCAGCCACACCATCCACAGCACCCCGCGTGTCAAAGTCGTCATGCCACTCTCCCGATGCAGGAGCCCACTTTAGCAGCGCTTCTGAATACAGAAGCATTAGCCAAAGGCAATAGTTCACGCAAACCCCTTCTTCGTGAGAAAAAAGCAAGAAATACTCTGCAACAACGGTTGACGAAGCGCCGGCTCGCTGCCCAAGCTATGGATGCGTCAGAACCCACTGCGGGGTTCTGCGAAAGGTCATCTCATGAAGACGCTTTCTAGGACTTTGTGGGGCCTGGGCCTTGCGATTGCTTGCCTGGCCACCGGCGCACCGGCGGCGGAGCTGGAGCTCGAAGGCAACCGGCTGCTGGTCAGCGGCATGCTCGATGGCAGCGCCCTCAAGGATTTCGAATCGCAGCTGGCCAGCGGCCAGGTGCGCACCGTGGTCTTCGAGAACGCGCTGGGCGGCTCGGCCGAGGTCGCCAAGGCGTATGCGCGTGCGATCCAGGCTTCTGGCGTCAACACCGAGGCCAAGGGCCAGTGCCAGGCAGCTTGCGCCTTCGCGTTCCTGGCCGGCAAGGAGCACCGTTTCGGGCGCGGCTTCCAGATCCACGCGCTGCTGATCCCGGTCGCCAGCCGGCCGCAGCCCGGCGAACTCGCGAGCCGCTGGCGGGGCGAGGATGGGGCGCATCGGACGCAGGCGGAGTTCAACCCGCCGGCCGGCGAGTCCGGCCCCGCCGCGATGCCGGCCCCGGCCTCCGGCGCACCTGCCGCGAAGGACACCTGGAACCCGAACCAGGGGGTTCTGTTCACCTCGACCCCCACGCTGTTCGGCCGGGTCCACAACACCTTCTATTGCGACGGCACGCAAGGGCGCGACCCGTCGCACTGCGAGCTGCTGTCCGATGCCGACCCCTACAAGCTCGGGGTCTTGACGCCCTAGCTCGCCCCCAGGTTGCCCCGCACTTCGTGTCGGGGCGCCCACCCCCTACCGGGGGCAACACCAGCGGCCCGGCGAAGCCGGTTCCGCGGTGTTTCACCAACGGGCCTGGCTGCGCCGGCCGGTGGATACTGGCGCTGGGTTCTTCTACGGCTGCGCGCAGCGCGCCGGTTCGTGGGCAGTCGCGGAACCGGCTTCGCCGGGCCGCTGACTGCGCCCCCGGTAGGGGGTGGGCGGCTACACGAAGTGAGCCAACCTGGGGGCGAGCGCGACCACCGGAAAGCTGAAAAACGCCGCCACCGTGCTCCACAGGATGATGCGGGCGATGCGGCCGTTGTCGGCGCCGAAGCGCTCGGCCAGCATCGACACGTTGCTGGCGCTGGGCAGCGCGGCCACCAGCACGATCGCCACCAGGGCCGGCGTTCCCAGCGGCAGGCCGAGCGCCATGGCGCCGCGGGCGACGCCGTAGACCAGCAAGGGATGCGCGATCAGCTTGATCGCGACCACCGGCAGCACATCGGCGAGCCGCGCCTGCGGCGGCGACCCGGGCCCGCCGGCCGCACTGCCCAGGGCCTGCGCGACGACCGCGCTGGCGCGGTGCTCGCGCGCCAGCAGCGCCGAGCGCGCCAGCACCGCGCCGATCGTGAACAGCGCCACCGGCGAAGCCGCCTCGGCCAGCATCGCAACCGTGCGGTCGACCGGGCCCGGGAGCGCCAGCCGCGTCGCCGAGGCCAGCACGCCCAGCAGGATCGACCACGGCATCGGGTTCAGCAGGATGCCGCGCAGCGCCTGCCGCGCCGCCTTGGCGGCCCCATGCTCGTCGGCGCCGTCGAGCCGCGACAGCGCGATGCACAGCGACGAGGTGACGATCATGTCGAACGCGATGGTGATGATGGTGGGCGAGGCCGCCTGGGCGCCGAGGATCGCCACCAGCAGCGGCACGCCCATGAAGCCGGTGTTCGGGAAGGCCGCCACCAGCGCACCGAATGCAGCGTCGTTCCAGCCAATGCGCCCGTTGCGGCTCAGGGCCACCGTGGCGCCGACCACGATCAACGCGCTCAGGCCCCACACCAGCGCCACGCCGCCGTCCAGCAACTGGCCGATCGGCGCATTGGCACCGAAGCGGAACAGCATGCACGGCAACGCGAAATAAAGGACGAAGGCGTTCAGCCCCGGAATCGACGACAGCGGCAACAGGCCGCCGCGCGCGGCCGCATAGCCGGCGGCGATCAAGGCAAAGAAGGGAACAGTAACCAAAAATATCTGCAGCACGCAGCCCATTGTGCTTGGGCTCCGGCGCCGGCTTCGGCCGAAGCCCTAGCACATCCGCCCGGCCGAGCCGCCGCGAAGGCCCCCGTATCATTGGCCGTTTGCGCCTTCCGTTCCCGAACTCCATGTCTTCCGGTCTCAATCTCGCGCAACAAGAAGCCGTCAACTACATGCACGGCCCCTGCCTGGTCCTTGCCGGCGCGGGCTCGGGCAAGACGCGCGTGATCACGCACAAGATCGCGCGCCTGATCCAGGCCGGCCTGGAGCCCAAGCGGATCGCCGCCATCACCTTCACCAACAAGGCGGCCTCCGAGATGCGCGAGCGCGCCAAGGGCCTGATCGGGCGCGACGCCAGGCACGTGGTGGTCTGCACCTTCCACGCGCTGGGCGTGCGCATGATGCGCGAGGACGGCGCCGTGCTGGGCCTGAAGCCGGCCTTCAGCATCCTCGACAGCGACGACGTCACCAAGATCCTCAAGGACGCCGGCGGCACCACCGACGCGGCCACCGCCCGCATCTGGCAGTGGACCATCAGCAAGTGGAAGAACATGGGCCTCAACGCGGCCCAGGCCGAGGCCCAGGCGGCCGACGACAACGAGCGCATCACGGCGCGCATCATGGCGCGCTACGAGGAGCGGCTGGCGGCCTACCAGAGCGTCGACTTCGACGACCTGATCGGCATGCCGCTCAAGCTGCTTCAGCAGCACGACGAGGTGCGCGCCAAATGGCAGGCCGCGCTCGGCCACGTGCTGGTCGACGAATACCAGGACACCAACGCGACCCAGTACGAGGTGCTCAAGGCGCTGGTCGGCGAGCGCGGCCGCTTCACCGCGGTGGGCGACGACGACCAGTCGATCTACGGCTGGCGCGGCGCCACGCTCGACAACCTCAAGAAGCTGCCGGTCGACTACCCGACCCTCAAGGTCATCAAGCTGGAGCAGAACTACCGCAGCACCAGCGCGATCCTGCGCGCCGCCAACAACGTGATCGGGCCGAACCCCAAGCTGTTCCCGAAGACGCTGTTCAGCGAACTCGGCGAGGGCGAGCCAGTGCGCATCGTCGACKCCGACAGCGAGGCCCACGAGGCCGAGCGCACGGTGGCGCGCATCCAGAGCCTGCGCGCCGGCGACGCCACCGCGCAGGGCCCGCAGCACAAGGAGTTCCGCGACTTCGCGATCCTCTACCGCGCCAACCACCAGGCCCGCGTGTTCGAGCAGGCGCTGCGCAAGGCGCAGATCCCGTACAAGGTCTCGGGCGGCCAGAGCTTCTTCGACCGTGCCGAGATCAAGGACCTGTGCGGCTGGTTCCGCCTCTGGGTCAACAACGATGACGACCCGGCCTTCCTGCGCGCGGTGACCACGCCCAAGCGCGGCATCGGCCACACCACGCTGGCCAGCCTCGGCACCTTCGCGAGCCAGTACAAGCTGAGCCTGTTCGAGGCGCTGTTCAGCCCCTCGCTGCCGAGCGTGATGCCCAAACGCGCGCAGGAGGGGCTGCACGAGTTCGGCCGCTACATCAACGACCTCGAATACAAGGCCCGCCGCACCATGGGCGCCGAGGACGCGCGCGCCTTCCTGGCCGAGTGGCTCAAGGAGATCGACTACGAGAAGCACCTGTACGACGGCGAGGACAGCGAGCAGGCCGCGGCCAGCCGCTGGACCAACGTGATGGAGTTCTGCGACTGGATGTCGCAGCGCTGCGGCGGCACGATCGACGACGCCTCGGGCGCCACGGTCGAGAGCGAGCGCAAGAGCCTGCTCGAGGTGGCGCAGACGATCTCGCTGCTGTCGACCATCAGCGAGCGCGAACAGGACCAGAACGTGGTCACGCTGTCGACGCTGCACGCCTCCAAGGGCCTGGAGTGGCCGCACGTGATGCTGGTCGGTGTGACGGAGGGGCTGCTGCCCTTCAAGCTCGACGACGACGGCGGCCGCCAGGAAAAGATCAGCGACGAGACGCTGACGCGGCTGCAGGAAGAGCGCCGGCTGATGTACGTGGGCATCACGCGCGCCCAGCGCAGCCTGGCCGTGAGCTGGACCAAGCGGCGCAAGAAGGGCCGCGAGATGGTCGCCGCCCAGCCGAGCCGCTTCATCGCCGAGATGGCGCTCGACAAGAAGACCGCCAAGGAAGACCCGCGCGAGAAACTCAAGGCGCTGCGCGCCGAGTTCGCGCGCAAGGTGCAGGACAACGCGGCCGCAGCGGCGGCGGCGGCCGCTTCGGCGCCATGAGGTTTCTGCAGACGGCCTGCCTGGCCGCCGCCTGCCTCGCTGCCGCCGGCGCGATGGCCCAGGGAGCGCCGGCGGCCCCATCGACACCGACGGGCCCATCGCCGGTTGCCTGCCCCGCCAAGGGCTCCGAGCTGCCGCTCGAGGCCTTGTTCGGCACCTGGGAGGCGCGCATCGACGGCCTGAAAGGCGTCGCAAAAGTCAAGCTCGACCAACATCCGGACTACGCCGGCGTGCGCGGCACAATCACGCGCGGCGGCGACGGCGCGCCGGCCACGGTCGCCCGGCTGGCGGGCGACATCGACGACGACGGCATGCTGAGTCTCGACGAATCGCTGGACGGCCACGCCATCAGCGGCGTCTGGCTGGGCGAGCTGGAYGCGTCCTCGTGCGGCAACGCATGGAAGGGCGTCTGGCGCGACGCCGCGAACGACAGCACGCATCCCTTCGTGATGAACAAGACAGGCGACCCGACCCGCGATCGATGAACAAACGCATTCTTTTTTTCACCGCTTTTTTCGCAGGCATCGGCGCCACCGGCGCGCAGGCCGAGGCCGTGGACAAGCCGCCCAGCCCGCTGGCCGAATCGCAACTGACCTGGCAGCAGTGCCAAGGCCTCGCGGGCAGCGGCAACAACGAGGCGCGGCTGGCCTGCTTCGATCGCTGGGCCCAGCAGCAGACCCTGCCGGCCGCCGCGGTGCCGCCGGCGCCGCCGGTGCTCGCCGAAACCCAGCCGCCCGTGGACGCCACGGTGCCGGCCACACGCGTGATCACCCTCACCACCGAGGACGGCTGCCGCGACCACCAGTACTCGCCGCTGTCGCGCTTCTGGGAGCTCGAGGCCGGCAGCAACTGCGGCACGTTCGGCTTCCGCGGCTACCGACCGCTCAGCGTCGGCCTCGGGGTGGCCGCGAGGGACCCGGAAGTCGCGACCTCGCCGGCGCCCAACCACACCGGAGTCGACCGGCCCTACCAGTCCCAGGACATGCGCATCGGCCTGTCGCTGCGCACCAAGCTCGCGCAGGGACTGCTCACGGGGGACGACCCGATCAAGAAGGACGGGCTCTGGTTCGCCTACTCGCAGGCGTCGACCTGGCAGGTGTTCAACGAAGATCTCTCGCGGCCGTTCCGCACGACCGACCACGAGCCCGAGCTGATCTACAGCTACCCGACCGACTACCAGCTGCCGGGCGGCTGGCGCTTGCGCTACACCGGCCTGGGCCTGGTGCACCAATCGAACGGCCAGGACCTGCCGTACTCGCGCAGCTGGAACCGGGTCTACCTGATGGGCGGCATCGAACTCGGCGACAAGTTCGTGATCACCGGGCGGGTCTGGAAACGCATCTCCGAAAACGCCGCCGACGACGACAATCCCGACATCACCAAGTACCTGGGCAACGCCGACATCCGGGCCGCCTGGCAGGTCAACCGCCTCAATCAGGTCGGCGTCATGGTGCACGGCGGCAAGGGCGCGATCCGGCTCGAATGGCTGAAGGTGATCGGCGACCCGGTCAAGAGCAACCTGCGCTTCCAGACCCAGCTCTTCTACGGCTACGGCGACACGCTGATCGACTACAACCGCAAGCGCACCGTATTCACCATCGGGCTGGCGCTGGTCGACTTCTAATCTAACCCCATGAACTCGCCACTCCCGACCCTCTCGCTGCTGGAGACCCGCGTGCTGGGCGTCCTGGCCGAAAAGCAGCGCACGGTTCCCGACAGCTATCCGCTCACGCTCAACGCGCTGGTCGCGGGCTGCAACCAGAAGACCAGCCGCAACCCGATCCTGGAAGTGACGGACGCCGAGGCGCAGGCGGCCCTCGACAGCCTCAAGGGCTACAGCCTGGTGTCGGAGACCAGCGGCGGGCGCACCTTCCGCTACGCCCACAACGTCGACGGCGTGCTGCGGATCCCCTCGCAATCGATCATCCTGCTGACCGTGCTGATGCTGCGCGGACCGCAGACCGCGGGCGAACTGCGCATCGCCTGCGATCGCATGCACAACTTCGCCGACATCTCGGCGGTCGAGGGCTTCCTCGACGAGATGGCGCAACGGCCCGCAGGTGCGCTGGTCGTCAAGCTCGCGCGGCTGCCGGGCGCGCGCGAGAGCCGCTGGGCGCACCTGCTGAGCGGTGCGCCGGCCGAGGAGGCGGCCGGCGCCGGCATGGGATCGACTGCGGGCGCCGATGTGTCGCTCGGCGAAGTCGCAGCGCTCAAGGCCAACGTGGCGCGGCTGGAGGCCGAGGTCGCTGGCCTCAAGGCGTTGGTGGCGCGGGTCTGCTCGGAGTTGGGGATCGCGTCCGACGGGAACGACCCGGTCGCCTGAGCCACTCGGTGTTCAAGGGCGCTGCGTCGCGGACGTCCGCTGTATCGATTGGTGCACGACCTGAGCGGCAGCACGCGGATCGAGCGCCGAAGAACTATCGTGACAGCGCGTGACGTCGCCTGGCGCAGGGGACCCCGCAGCGAACGGGTCGATCCTGCCCCCGGCGTGCTGACCTACTCGCGATCGTAGGAGAACTGGATCCCCGCCGTGCCGCCGGTCTCGATGAAGAGATTGATGAACGCCGGCACCGTTTCCTTGCGCGCCCAATCGCGCTGCAGCTCGCAGAACAGCTGCGGCACGCTGATCATCTTGCCGCCGGCCTGTTCGATCCGGCGCAACGCCGCTTCATGGGCGGCCAGCGAAGTCCCGCCGACCGCATCGGCCACGACGTAGACCTCATAGCCTTCGTTCAGCGCATCGAGCGCGGGGAAGGTCAGGCAGGCCTCGGTCCACAAGGCGGTCATGATCAGCTTCTTCCGGCCGGTCGCCTTCACCGCGGCCCGGAACTCGACGTCCTCCCACGAGTTGATGGTCGTGCGGTCGTAGGTCGGGATGCCTTCCAGTGCTTTGCGCACCTGCGGGATCGGCGGCTTGTTGAGGCCGGTCTTGACATTGACGGTGGAGTGCACGATCGGCAGGCCATAGGCCACGGCGGCCTTGGACGCGCCGACGATGTTGTTGATCAGCAGTTGCCGGTCCATCGACGCGATCGAGTTCACCTGCACCGGCTGATAGTCGATGATCACGAACGCGGCGTTCTGGGGGGTGAGCAGTATGTCCTTGACGGGGTCTCGAATGGTTTCACTGGCCATGGTGTTCTCCTGACGGTGGGTCTCTATGTGCTGGAACGCAGCACGCGCGGATGCCCTGGGGCATGTCTCGATCAGGCGACGCGGTTCAGCTTGTGGAAGAACTCGATCTTTTCCACTGCGCCTGCGCCTTGTTCGTTGAAGCGGCGGATGTGCTCGCTTTGGGTGTGATGCTTCATCTGCGCCTCGGGGCTTGCCCAGTGCTCCACGAAAATGAAGCGGCGCGGATCGTCCTGGTCCGCGAACATCTCGTAGCGCAGGTTGCCCTCGTCCTTGCGCGACGGCTCGACCACGGCAACCAGGTGGGCACGCAGTTCGTCCTCGCGCCCTTCTTTCGCGTACAGCGAAACGACGATGAAGAAATCGTTCATGGCCTTGTCCTCCATGAATCAGCTCGCGCCTAGGTTCGCGTCGAGTCGAGCTGCTCGTTGCTCCGAGCGACGTCCTGCGCCTTCAGGTAGCTCTCGATGAGCAGGCCGTACGAAGGCATTGCCTGGGTGTAGACCGCCGCCCATTCCTGCGCGTCGGGACGGTTCCAGGTCTTCTGGATCTCGGAGAGGGCCGCCATGGTGTCCATGACGACGACGCCGGCCTGGAGCAGGCGCGCGACCGTCAGCTCGGACGCCATCTTGGACACGGTCCCGGATGCGTCCACGATGGCAAAGGTCTTGTAGCCGGCCGCCACGGCGCTGATGGACGGGAAGGCGAGACACACGCTCGTGATCGTGCCCGCGATCACCAGGCTCTTCTTGCCCGTCGCTTCGACCGCGGCCGCGAAGTCGGCGTTGTCGAAGGCGTTGATTTCACCGCGGCGCGCGATGTACCTGGCATGTGGCGCCAGTTCGTGAATCTCGGGAATCAGCGGGCCGTTCGGGCCTTGCGGGACCGAGGCCGTGGTGATGACCGGCATGCCGGCCAGCGTCGCGGCCTTGGCCAGGGCCTTCACGTTCGCGCGGAGCTGGGTCAGCGGAATATCCTGGACGACCTGGAACAGGCCGCTCTGGTGATCGATCAGCAGCATGGCCGCGTCGGCCGGATCGATGACGGGGCGCTGGCCGTTGAAGTTGGCAACATTTGCAAAAGCATTCATCTTCGTGGCTCCTGGCTGGCTGGGTTGAAGCAATTCTGGTCACTTCGCCCACGCTGCGGTAGCGGCACTTCGGGGAACACCACGTTCTCCGATCGAGAACACGGGCCCCGAGAAGAGGCGGGCTCCGACGTCGTCGAAGCCGCCCGTTCCATCGGTCAAGCTGCCGGTGCCGCGATCCGGCCCATGCGGCCGTTCTGGTAGTCGGTGAATGCGCTTGCGATCTCCGCCTCGGTGTTCATCACGAAGGGCCCGTATCCCACCACCGGCTCATTCAGCGGCTGCCCTGTCAGCAGCAGCACGGTCGAGTCTTCGGTCGCGTCGAACGCGAGCGCCGTCCCTTCTCGCTCGAGCACGGCGAGTTCGGCCTCTGCCACCGCATCGCTGCCGAACCGGATCGCTCCCTTGAGCACGAAGACCGCCGTGGTATGACCTTCCGGCACCTTGAACTCGACACGCCGGCCCGCCTTGACCCGAACGTCCCACACGTTCATGGGACTGAAGGTGTGCGCAGGTCCGGCCTGCCCCTCGAATCCGCCGGCGATCACGCGCACGGAGCCGGCGTCCTCGGGCAGCGCCATCCTCGGGATCTGCGCATCCGTGATGTTCTGGTACCCCGGCGAGGTCATCTTGTCCTTGGCAGGCAGGTTCACCCAGAGCTGGATCATCTCGAACGCTCCGCCGCGCTGGGCGAACCCGGCCCCGTGATACTCCTCGTGCACGATGCCGGCGCCCGCGGTCATCCACTGGACGTCGCCCGGCCCGATGGACCCGCCTCCTCCGGCCGARTCCCGATGCTCGACTTCGCCGGTGTAGACGATGGTGACGGTCTCGAACCCGCGATGAGGGTGCTGCCCGACACCCCGGCGCTGTTGCGTCGGCGAAAAATCCGCCGGCCCCGCATAGTCCAGCAGCAGGAACGGTGACAGTTCCTGCGCGACGTCGTTGTACGAAAAGATGCTGCGCACCGGAAAACCGTCGCCCACCCAGTGGCGTCCGTTGTTGCGTCTCTTGAAGGCAAGTTTCTTCATGATGATCGACTCCTTTGCCTTCCCATCTGGGTCCTGGCAGGCGCTCCCGGTAGATCGCTTTTCGCGAACGCGGCGTTTCAGCAGAGCGGTGACCCCGCGGCTGGAGGAGCTGGGAACCTGCGGCCGCGGCGGATGATGCTCAGGGCGAGACGCGGTCCCACGGTGCGATGTCGCCGGCCCAGGCGTCGGCCAGCACGTCGATGATGCTGCGAACCTTGGACGACAGGTTGCGCGATTGCGTGTAGACCGCATGCACCGTGTCGTCGGTGGGAACGAGTCCGTCCAGCGGCAGTTCCACGAGCTCGCCGGAGCGCAGCAGGCCGCCGACAAGAAAGGTCGGCAGGACGGTCAGGCCCAACCCGCTCAATGCGGCCTGGCGCATCGCCTCGCCGTTGTTCGTCACCACGCGTGCACGGACGTTGGTGGCGACAGGCTCGCTGCCGCGCTCGCTCGGTGCATCGCCCATCCTGCGGAACTGCCAGATGTGGTTCGAGGACACCAGGCCATAGCCGATGCATTCATGCTGCGACAAGTCTTCGAGATTGGCCGGAGCGCCGCGTCGAGCCAGGTAGTCCGGGCTGCAGCACAGGATGCGCCTGCTGGTGGCGAGCCTGCGCGCGATGAGGCTGGAGTCCGCCAGCACGCCGATGCGAATCGCCAGGTCGTAGCCGCCTTGTACGAGGTCGACATGCCGGTCATCCAGGTCCATGTGCACGATCAGTTCGGTGTTCTTGCGCAGGAACGGCATCAGCGTGGGCAGGATGCAGCGCTGCCCGAAACTCATCGGGAGAGCGAGCCGGACCGTTCCCTGCAGGCCGCGGTGCTCTCCTCGCATCGATTGGGCAAACTCGTCGAAGTCCTGCAGGAGCAGCTTGCTTCGTTCGAAGAAATGGGTCCCGCTCGTGGTCGGCGTGGCGCGCCGCGTCGAGCGCTGAAGCAGCGCAACGCCCAGGCAGTCTTCCAGCGACGTGACCCGTTTGCTCACGACGGACTTCGCCACATCCAGCCTGACGGCGGCGGCACTGATGCTGCCGGCCTCCACCACGGCGATGAAGGCCTCGATATCTTCGATGCGATACCGCACAACGCGTCCTCCTGGGTTGCAGGCACTCCGACATGAAGTCGGCATCCGGGCCTGCAGTCAGTGTAGACGCTGGCCGCCACCCCTCTCGCGGCCAGGAGTGGTGTCGGCGTTGGCGCAGCGGGCCCTAGCGGCTGGACGGAAAGCTGAACACCGCACCCTCGCGCACACCGGCCGAGGGCCAGCGCTGCGTGATGGTCTTGCGCTTGGTGTAGAAGCGCACGGCGTCGGGGCCGTAGGCATGCAGGTCGCCGAACAGCGAGCGCTTCCAGCCGCCAAAGGAGTGGTACGCCACGGGCACCGGCAGCGGCACGTTGATGCCGACCATGCCGACCTGGATGTTGTCGCTGAACCAGCGCGCGGCTTCGCCGTCGCGCGTGAACAGGCAGGTGCCGTTGCCGTATTCGTGGGCGTCGATCATCGCCATGGCTTCCTCGAGCGTCTTCACGCGCACCACGCCGAGCACCGGGCCGAAGATCTCTTCCTGGTAGATCGTCATGCCGGGCTTGACGCCGTCGAACAGGCAGGGGCCGAGGTAGTAGCCGCCGTCGTGGCCCTCGACCTTGACGCCGCGGCCGTCGACCACGAGCTTCGCGCCCGCCGCCACGCCGGCATCGACGAAGGCCTTGACCTTCTCGAAGTGCGGCTGGGTGACCAGCGGGCCCATGTCGTTGCCGTTGTCGTTGCCGGGGCCGACCTTCATCTTCGCGATCTCGGCCTTCAGGCCCGCCACCACGGCGTCGCCCGTTTCGTCGCCGATGGCCACGACCAGCGGAATCGCCATGCAGCGCTCGCCGCAGGAGCCGTAGGCCGCGCCCATCAGGGCGCTGACCGCGTTGCCGATGTCGGCGTCGGGCATGACGACCGCGAAGTTCTTCGCGCCGCCCAGGGCCTGCACGCGCTTGCCGTGCGCGCAGCCGGTGGTGTAGATGTACTCGGCGATGGCGGTCGAGCCCACGAAGCTCACGGCCTTCACGCGCGGGTCGGTCAGGAGCGTGTCGACGGCTTCCTTGTCGCCGTTGACCACGTTCAGCACGCCCGGCGGCAGGCCGGCCTCGAGCGCGAGCTCGGCCACCAGCAGCGTCGAGGAGGGCGTGCGCTCCGAGGGCTTCAGCACGAAGGTGTTGCCGCAGGCCACGGCCATCGGCCACATCCACAAGGGCACCATCACGGGGAAGTTGAACGGCGTGATGCCGGCCGTGACGCCCATCGCCTGGAACTCGCTCCACGAGTCGATCGCCGGGCCGACGTTCTTGCTGTGCTCGCCCTTGAGCAGTTCGGGCGCATAGCTGGCGTACTCGACGTTCTCGATGCCGCGCTGCAGCTCGCCGTGCGCATCCGAGAGCACCTTGCCGTGCTCGGCCGTGATGAGCGCGGCGATGCGGTCGGCGTTGGCTTCGAGCAGCGTCTTGAGCTTGCTCATCACGCGGGCGCGCTTGAGCGGCGGCGTGTTGCGCCAGGCCGGGAAGGCGGCTTGCGCCGAGGCGATGGCCTGCTCGACCGTGAGCTTGTCGGCGAGCGCAACGCTCTTGTCCGAGAAGCCGGTGGCCGGATCGAACACCGGCTGCACGCGGGTGCCGCCTGCGACGCGCTGGCCGTCGATGAAATGGCCGATGGTGGTGGTGACGTTCTTGTCGTTTTGCATGGAATGACTCGGTGGGGGATCAGGCGGTTTCGGCGAGGGCGTCGGCCAGGGCGTTGACGAGGCGGTCGATCTCGGCCTTCTCGGTGATGAAGGGCGGCGCCAGCTGGATCGTGTCGCCGCCATAGCGCACGTAGAAGCCCTTCTTCCAGCAGTTCATCGCGATCTCGTACGGCCGGCGCGCCGGCTCGCCGGGCAGCGCGGCGATCGTCAGGCCCGCGGCGAGGCCGTAGTTGCGGATGTCGGCCACGTGCTTGCTGCCCTTGAGGCTGTGCACGGCATTCTCGAAGTGAGGCGCCAGCGTCTTCACGCGGCCGATCATGTCTTCCTTCTGCAGCACGTCGAGGGCGGCGATGCCGGCGGCGCAGGCCACCGGGTGCGCGCCGTAGGTGTAGCCGTGCGGGAACTCGAGCATGTAGTCGGGGCCGCCTGCGGCCATGAAGGTGTCGTAGATCTCCTTGCTGGCGACCACGGCGCCCAGCGGCTGTGCGCCGTTGGTGACCTGCTTGGCGATGTTCATGATGTCGGGCGTCACGCCGAAGGCTTCCGCGCCGGTGAGCGCGCCGCAGCGGCCGAAACCGGTGATCACCTCGTCGAAGATCAGCAGGATGTTGTTCGCGGTGCAAA
>NZ_JBFUCI010000084.1:0-18300 GCF_056405335.1 Variovorax sp. P1_H12_2 | reverse complement strand
GGTCAGCATCAACACCAGCAAGGCGGCGCAGCGCTCGCCGCGCAACGACGACCCGTGGTTCCGTTTCTTCTTCGGCGACCAGGGCGACCAGCCACAAGTGGGGCTCGGCAGCGGCGTGATCGTGAGCGCCGACGGCTACATCCTCACCAACAACCATGTCGTCGAAGGCGCGGACGAGATCGACGTCACGCTCAACGACAGCCGCCATGCGCGCGGCAAGGTGATCGGCACCGACCCCGACACCGACCTCGCGGTACTCAAGATCGAGCTCGACAAGCTGCCGGTGATCGTGCTGGGGAACTCCGACGCGCTGCAGGTCGGCGACCAGGTGCTGGCCATCGGCAACCCCTTCGGCGTCGGCCAGACGGTCACCAGCGGGATTGTCTCGGCGCTCGGGCGCAACCAGCTCGGCATCAACACCTTCGAGAACTTCATCCAGACCGACGCAGCCATCAACCCGGGCAACTCGGGCGGGGCGCTGATCGACGTCAACGGCAACCTCGAGGGCATCAACACCGCGATCTATTCGCGCTCGGGCGGCAGCATGGGCATCGGCTTCGCGATTCCGGTCTCGACCGCCAAGCAGGTGCTCGAGGACATCGTGACGGCCGGCAAGGTCACGCGCGGCTGGATCGGCGTCGAGCCGAACGACCTCTCGCCCGAGCTGGCCGAGACCTTCGGCGTCAAGGCGAGCGCCGGCGTGATCATCACGGGCGTGCTGCAGAACGGCCCGGCGGCCAAGGCCGGCGTGCGCCCCGGCGACGTGATCACCGGCGTCGGCGAGAAGAGCATCGGCAACACCCAGGAACTGCTGAGCGCGGTGGCAGGCCTCAAGCCCGGCACGGCAACCCGCTTCGCGCTGCAGCGCGGCAGCGACAAGCTGGAGCTGGACGTCACGCCGGGCCTGCGGCCGCGGTCGCCGGTGCGGCGGACGCCGAACGAGACCGAGTGAATCGAAATCCCGGCGGGGCCGGAATTCAGGACTGCGCCGAGTCGGCGCTTTCTTCCGTCGGCTTGGTGAATTTCGAGAAGTAGCGCGCGCCGATGATGCCGACCTCGTACAACAGGCACATCGGGATCGCGAGCGCGAGCTGCGAGACCACGTCCGGCGGCGTCAGCACCGCGGCGACGACGAACGCCAGCACGATGAAATAGCCGCGGAACGAACGCAGCTTCTCGATCGTGACGAGCTCGAAGCGCACCAGCAGCATCACCACGATCGGCACCTGGAAGGCGACGCCGAAGGCGATGTAGAGCGAAAGGATCGCCTCCACGTAGGACGAGATGTCGGGCGTGGCATTGACCGACGGCGGCGTGAACCTCTGGATGAAGCCGAACATCTTGTCCAGCACGAAGAACTGCACGAAAGCGATGCCGCCATAGGCCAGCAGGCTGCCGAAGAAGATCAGCGGCAGCGCGAACTTCTTCTCGTGGCTGTAGAGGCCCGGCGCCACGAACATCCAGCACTGGTACATGAGCCAGGGCAGCGCCAGCAGCACCGCCGTCATCCCCAGCACCTTGAGCGGCACGAAAAAGGGCGAGAAGACGCCGATCGCGATCAGCTTGGCGTCCGGCGGCATGTGGGCGCGGATCGGCACCGCGATCATGTCGATCAGGCCGGCCGGCCCGGGCCAGATGGCCAGCAAAAGGCCGGCCACGACCAGGCCGTAGACACAGTAGAGCAGGCGATCCCGCAGCTCCATCAGGTGCTGGACGAAGGGCTGCTCGGTGCCGGCCAGTTCGTCTTCTTTGTTCTTGTCGGTGGGGTCGGCCATGTGGGGGGACGCTGCGCTCGGGAATCCGGCACGCGCTGCGCGCGGGCCGGGTCACCAGCTTGCGCTAGTTGATCTTGTGGGGGCGGTAACGGGCCACGCGCGCCGCGCCCGACAGCGCCTTGGTGCGCACGCCGTTGCGCGCCTTGTACCACTGTGGCGTGGCGCCCTGCTTCAGGCGCCAGTTCTTGCGTGGGTGCTTGTACTCGGGGAAGGAAGGCACCGTGTCGGACAGCGCGGAGAGCGTCTGCCCGCTTTCGGAGAACTGCTTCTCGAAATCGCTGGCGCTGGACTGGATGCTCTGCTCGACATCGCGCGCCGCATCCTGCACCGTGTCCTTCATCTTGCGCAGTTCGTCGAGGTCCATCGAGCGGTTGACCTCGGCCTTGACGTCATTCACGTAGCGCTGCGCCTTGCCGAGCAAGGTGCCCACGGTGCGCGCCACGCGCGGCAGCTTCTCCGGCCCGATGACGATCAGCGCCACCGCGCCGATGAGGGCCAGTTTCGAGATGCCGAGGTCGATCACGGATCGGTCTGGCTCAGGACTTCTGACGCGCTTCGACGTCGATCGTCGACTTGTCGGCRGTGGCGTTGCCGGTCACCTGGGCATTCGGGGCGGCAGGTGCGTCGGTCGAGGCGCCATCCTTCATGCCGTCCTTGAAGCCCTTCACGGCGCCGCCCAGGTCGGATCCCATGTTGCGGAGCTTCTTGGTGCCGAAGATCATCACGACGACGAGCAGCACGATCAGCCAGTGCCAGATGGAAAGTGAACCCATGGATTACTCCTGAAGAATGTGTTGGATTTTAGTCGCCGCGAAATGACCGGCCGAAATGATGGCTATCAGCCCCTGAGCCATGGCCGGGGCCCGCCCATGACGTGCACATGGAGATGGTGCACCTCCTGCCCGCCTTCGGCGCCCGTGTTGACCACGATGCGGAATCCGCCCTGGGGGTAGGGCCGGCAGCCCTGCTCGACCGCCAGCTTGGGCGCCAGGGCCATGATTCTGCCCAGCAACGCCGCGTCGTCGGACGTCACCTGCGCCATCGACGGAATGTGGCGTTTCGGGACGATCATGAAATGCACCGGCGCCCAGGGCGCGATGTCGTTGAAGACGAACAACTCGTCATCCTCGTAGACCTTGCGCGACGGGATCTTGCCCTCGATAATTTTGCAGAAGATGCAGTTCGGGTCAGATGACATTGCCTGTTTCCATGGGTCGGCCCGCGTTCATGCGCACCATCCCCTTGACGATGCGATAGAGGAACCAAAGCGAAATCAGTGCCCAGGCGATCCAGCCCGGCACGAGAAAGAGCAGCCACAACCATGAAGTCAGCACGTACAGCACGCCAGCCCACAGCACCGAACGGATGCGCCAGCTGAAGTGCGAGGCCTGCCAGCTGCCGGCAGCGTCCTCGCGCTTGACCAGGTCGATCACCAGCGCGATCAGCAGGAGGCCGATCGAAGCCTGGGCGCCGGGCAGCACGGCGCCGACCGCCACCACCAGATGCAGGATGTAACTGACCCAGCCCCAGGTCTTGAGCGAGTCGTCGGGCTCGACGGTCACGATGTCGTTGGGCATGGCGTGCGCTCCTTTCAGTCGTTGGAAGCTTCGCGGTCCTGCGCCTTGCGCAGGGCCTTTTCCTCGATGCCGCTGGTGCCTTCGCGGCGCTCGAGCTCGGCCACCACATCGGCGGGCGAGAAACCGTAGTGCGCCAGCGCCACCATGCTGTGGAACCACAGGTCGGCCACTTCGTTCACCAGTTTCGAGCGGTCTCCGCCGTGGTCGGCGTCCTTGGCGGCCATCACGACCTCGGTGGCTTCCTCACCGATCTTCTTGAGAAAGGCGTCCGGGCCCCGGTGCAGCAGGCGCGCGACGTAGCTCTGGTCGGGGTCGCCGCCGCGTGCCGGCAGCCGGCTCTCGATGACAGCGGCCAGGCGCGCGAGCGCATCTTCCGCATTGCGTGTTTCAGTGCTCATCTCGGGGACGATGTGTAGATCGAAGCGGGGTCTTTCAAGACCGGCTCGGTGACGGTCCATTGGCCGTTCTCGTACTTGCTGAAGAAACAGCTGTGGCGGCCCGTGTGGCAGGCGATGCCCGGCTCATGGCCCTGCTGCGTGACCTTGAGCAGCACCACGTCGTTGTCGCAGTCGAGCCGGATTTCGTGCACGGTCTGCACATGGCCGGACTCCTCGCCCTTGAACCACAGCTTCTTGCGCGAGCGGCTGAAGTACACGGCGCGGCCGGTCTCGGCGGTCTTGGCGAGCGCCTCGCGGTCCATCCAGGCGAACATCAGCACGTCGTTGCTGCCCTGTTCCTGCGCGATCACCGGCACCAGGCCGTTCGCGTCCCATTTCACTTCGTCGAGCCAGTTCATATCGTTCCAACACGCTGTCGCGTGACCCGCGCCGCACGAAACCGGTGCGATCCGATGCCAGGGATACCGCGGAACCGGCTTTGCCGGGCCGCTGGTATCGCCCCCTTCAWGGGGCTGAGGTCCGCGGCTCCAAGCCTGCCTGCGCAGGCTTGGACGGACCCGAAGAGCCGCTGCCTCTGGCAGCGACTCGGGGCGCCGCAGGCGCTTCGGGGGTGTTTCATATCCGGGTATTGTCGGTCACAGCCGGACCGGGATCCCGCGCGCCGCCATCTGCCGCTTGGCGTCGCCGACCGTGAACTCTCCGAAATGAAAGATGCTGGCCGCCAGTACGGCGTCGGCGCCTCCGGTCTGGATGCCGTCGGCCAGGTGCTCGAGGCTGCCGACACCGCCGGAGGCGATCACCGGCACGCTGACGGCATCGCTCACGGCCCGCGTCAGTTCGAGGTCGAAGCCGCTCTTGGTGCCGTCGCGGTCCATGCTGGTCAGGAGGATCTCGCCGGCGCCGCGGCGCGCCATCTCGACGGCCCACTGCACGGCGTCGAGGCCGGTGTTCTTGCGCCCGCCGTGGCTGTAGACGTCCCAGCCGGGACCCCGCGTGGCGGCGTCCTCGGGCGTGCGCCGCTTGGCGTCGATCGCCACCACGATGCACTGGGCGCCGTACTTGCGCGAGGCGTCCTCGATCACCTGGGGATTGGCGATCGCGGCCGAATTGAAGCTGGTCTTGTCGGCACCCGCATTGAGCAGCCGGCGCACGTCCGCCACCGTGCGCACGCCACCGCCGACGGTCAGCGGAATGAAGACCTGGGAGGCCACCGCCTCGATGATCGGCAGGATCAGGTCGCGGCCGTCGCTGGTGGCGGTGATGTCGAGGAAGGTCAGCTCGTCGGCGCCTTGCGCGTTGTAGCGCGCCGCGATCTCGACCGGGTCGCCGGCGTCGCGCAGTTCGACGAAATTGACGCCCTTGACGACGCGGCCGCCGGTGACGTCGAGGCAGGGAATGATTCGTTTGGCAAGCATGGTGTGGTTCAGGCGATGGGTTCAGGCGACCGTGAGCTGTTGCCAGCCTTGCCACTGGGCACCGGGCGCCAGCAGCACGGGTTCGTCGATGCGTGCGGCCTCGACGCAGAGCATCTGGCGCCAGCCGTCGTCGGGCAGGTCGTCGAGCTTGGCGCTGAGCTGCGGGCCCGGGTTCCAGACCACGGTCTCGGTGCAGCTCGCGCTTTGCGAGATCTCGAGTGTGCCCGAAGGCTGCACCAGCCGAAGCGGCCGGGCGGGCGCGGCGTAGACGCTGTCGAACTCGCTGCCGAAGCCCTGCGCCGGCGCCATGTCGACATGCCGGTCGTCACGCACCGCGTCCCAGCGGTTGGCACCCTGCAGGCCTTCGAGCCGGGCCAAGGTGACATCGTCGACCCGCAGGTAGCTGTGAAGCGCGGCCGCGAAGGACAACGGGCCGCTGCCGCTGTTGTCGATCGTGAGCGCGACGCGCAGCGCCCGCGGCGCCAGGGTGACGGCCAGCCGGGCCCGGAACGCATGCGGCCAGAGCGCGCGGGTGGCCGCGCTCTCGCGCAGCGTCAGCACCACGGTGTCGCGCCGGCCGGCGGCCTCGGGGGCCTCGGCGGTCCAGGGCAGGTTGCGGGCGAAGCCGTGCTTGGGCAGCGACCCGCGCTGATTGAACTGCGGCCAGCAGACCGGCACGCCGCCGCGGATCGCGCTCTGGCCATCGAAGCGGGCCTCGGGGCTCAGGTAGAGCCGCTCCACGCCATCGGCCGTGGTCCAGGACAGCACATGGGCGCCATGCAAGGCCACGGTACAGCTGCCGCCGTCCGGCAGCGCGAGGCACACGGCCGGCTGGCCACGAAAGTCGAGGGCGCTGGAGGTCATGGCCCGATTCTAGATTTGGGGCGGTCCTCGCGATGCGCCATCGGAATCGCAGGGGCATTGCGAACGGCGCGAATTTCGCTTGAAATGGGCTCAACCGGCGGCAGCTGTTGCGCGCCCCCGGCGGAATCCGCGCTTCAGAACAACTCGCACAAGGAGTCGCCATGAGAAGGAAACTGYCGCCGGCAGCCTGGATTCTGATCGCGATGCTGATCGGGATCGTGATCGGCTACATGGTCTTCGTCAATTTCCCGGACAAGAAGACCGCGGTCGAGATCGCGGGCTACATCTCGATCATGTCCGACGTCTTCCTGCGCCTGATCAAGATGCTGATCGGGCCGCTGGTCTTCTCGACGCTGGTGGTCGGGATCGCCCACATGGGCGACGCCGCCGCGGTCGGCCGCGTGTTCGGCAAGGCGCTGGGCTGGTTCATCACCGCCTCGCTGATCTCGCTGGTGCTGGGCCTGATCATGGCCAACCTGCTGCAGCCGGGCCACAACCTGGGCCTGCCGCTGCCCGACATCGGGTCTTCCGCCAACCTCGCGACCTCCAAGTTCACGCTGAAGGATTTCATCAGCCACGTGGTCCCGAAGTCCTTCGTCGAGGCCATGGCCAACAACGAGATCCTGCAGATCGTGGTGTTCTCGATGTTCTTCGGCGTCGCCCTGGCCTCGCTCGGCGAAAAGGCGCGCACGCTGATCAACGCCATCGACGAGCTCTCGCACGCGATGCTCAAGATCACCGGCTACGTGATGAAGCTCGCCCCGCTCGCCGTGATGGCCGCGATGGCCGCCACCGTCGCCACCAACGGCCTGGGCATCCTGCTCAAGTTCGCGGTCTTCATGGGTGGCTTCTACCTGAGCCTGTTCATGCTGTGGGGTTTGCTGGCACTGGCCGGCTTTGTCTTCCTGGGGCCACGCATCGTGACGCTGCTGAAGCTGATCCGCGAGCCCTTCCTGCTGTCCTTCGCAACGGCCAGTTCGGAGGCCGCCTATCCGAAGATCCTGATCGCGCTCGACCGCTTCGGCGTCAAGCGCAAGATCTCCAGCTTCGTGATGCCGATGGGCTACTCGTTCAACCTCGATGGCTCGATGATGTACTGCACCTTCGCCGTGCTGTTCATCGCCCAGGCCTACGACATCCCGCTGTCGATCGGCACCCAGATCACGATGCTGCTGATCCTGATGCTGACCTCCAAGGGCATGGCCGGCGTGCCGCGCGCCTCGCTGGTGGTGATCGCCGCGACCCTGAACCAGTTCAACATCCCCGAAGCCGGACTGCTTCTGATCCTCGGCGTCGACACCTTCCTGGACATGGGGCGCTCCGCCACCAATGCGGTGGGCAATTCGATCGCCACGGCGGTGGTGGCCAAGTGGGAGGGCGAGCTGCTCTCCGAGAGCGACGCCGCGGCCAACGCGCGGGCCATGGATGCCGAGAGCGCCGCAACCCTCGCCCATCCGGCGCACGCCTGAGGAGCGGCCATGACGCCCGTCCGGATCCGCCTCGGGACTGCCGCCGTGCTGCTGGGCGCACTACTGGGCTTGGCGCCGGCCGCGTTCGCGCAGCCCGAGCCGGCGCCGGCGGGTCCGGCGAGCCTGACCGGCACCCTGGCCAGGGCACGGGACGCCGGTGTGGTGGTCATCGGCTACCGGGAGTCGTCGGTGCCGTTCTCCTTCCTGTCGCCGCGCAAGGAACCGATCGGCTACTCGATCGAGCTGTGCAAGGCGGTGGTCGAGGCCATGAGCGATGCGGTGCACAAGACGCTGGCCATCCGCTGGCTGCCCGTGACCGCCGAATCGCGCATCGATGCGGTGGTCAGCGGCCAGGTCGACCTCGAATGCGGCTCCACCACCAGCAACCTGGAGCGCCAGAGACGCGTGGCCTTCTCGCCGACGATGTTCGTCTCGGGCACCCGGCTGCTGGTGAAGAAGGGCTCGCCGATCCAGTCGTTCCGCGACCTGGCCGGCAAGCCGGTGGCCGTGACCGCCGGCACCACCAACGAGAAGACCCTGCGCGACCTGTCGGCGCGCTTCAAGCTGGGACTGAACCTGCTGGTGTCGCGCGACCATGCCGATTCGTTCGCGCTGGTGAAGTCCGGCCAGGCCGAGGCCTTCGCGACCGACGAGGTGCTGCTGTACGGCCTGATCGCGCAGGACCGGGGCGGCGCCGGAGGTGCCAGCGACTACCAGGTGGTCGGCGACTTCCTCTCGTACGACCCCTACGGCGTGATGTACCGCAAGGACGATCCGCAGCTGGCCAAGGTGGTCAACGACACCTTCCAGGCGCTGGCCGAGGACGGCGAGATCGAGCGCCAGTACAAGCGCTGGTTCCTGCGCAAGCTGCCGTCCGGCACCAGCCTCGACCTGCCCATGAGCCCGCAGCTCGAAACCATCATCCAGACCATGGCCGTCAAGACAGAATAGCCCGCTGCACCGGCCGGCGCAGCCAGGCCCGTTCGTGAAACACCGCGGAACCGGCTTTGCCGGGCCGCAGGTGTTGCCCCCGGTAGGGGGTGGGCGCCCGACACGAAGTGCGGGCAACCTGGGGGCGAGCTAGTTACGCCGCCAGTTCGTCCGCGCGAGCCTGGGCGGCGGCGAAATCGAGGTCGCCCGAGTAGATCGCACGGCCGCAGATCACGCCCTCGACGCCATCGGGCTCGACCGCGCACAGCTTGTCGATGTCAGCCATGTTCGACAGCCCGCCCGAGGCGATCACGGGGATCGTGAGCGCCTGCGCCAGCCGCACGGTGGCCTCGATGTTGATGCCCGACAGCATGCCGTCGCGGCCGATGTCGGTGTAGATGATCGACTCGACGCCGTAGTCCTCGAACTTCTTGCCCAGGTCGGCGACCTCGTGGCCGGTCAGCTTGCTCCAGCCGTCGGTCGCCACCTTGCCGTCCTTGGCGTCGAGGCCGACGATGATGTGGCCGCCGAAGGCGCTGCAGGCATCTTTCAGGAAGCCGGGATTCTTGACCGCCGCGGTGCCGATGATCACGTAGCGCAAGCCGTCGTCGATGTAGCGCTCGATCGTGTCCAGGTCGCGGATGCCGCCACCGAGCTGCACCGGGATGTCGTCGCCGACTTCCCTCAGGATCGCCTTGATCGCCGCATGATTCTGCGGTTTGCCGGCAAAGGCGCCATTCAGGTCGACCAGGTGCAGCCGGCGCGCACCGGCTTCAAGCCATTTGCGCGCCATGGCGGCCGGGTCTTCGCTGAAAGTGGTGGACTGGTCCATATCGCCTTGCTTGAGGCGAACACAGTGGCCATCCTTGAGGTCGATCGCAGGAATGAGAAGCATGGTGATGCGGGATTGCGTGGCGGACGAAAGGGGACGGGGACAGTGGGCGGGGGAATGCGCGATGGTACTCAGAACCCGGCAGGCACAGGCCGGGGCCGAGCGATGGGGGCGTTCACTGCGTCAGGGATTCCAGTGGAGGAAATTTCGATAGAGCTGCAACCCGTGCTCCGCACTCTTCTCGGGGTGGAACTGGGTTGCAAAAATATTATCGCGTGCCAGGGCGGCGGTAAAGCGCTCGCCGTAGTCGGCCTCCCCTACGCTGTGGGCGACGTCGGCGGGCCTGGCGTAGAAGCTGTGGACGAAATAGAAGTAGCTCTGGTCGGGCACCCCGGCCCAGACCGGGTGCGCCCGCGTCTGAAAGACCTGGTTCCAGCCCATCTGCGGCACCTTGTAGCGGCTGCCGTCCGGCTGCGTGYGGCCCTCGAGTTCGAACCTGCGCACTTCGCCAGGGATCAGGCCCAGGCCG
Source organism: Variovorax sp. P1_H12_2 (assembly GCF_056405335.1). Lineage (NCBI taxonomy): Bacteria > Pseudomonadati > Pseudomonadota > Betaproteobacteria > Burkholderiales > Comamonadaceae > Variovorax > Variovorax sp. P1_H12_2. The sequence continues at coordinate 8,511 of NZ_JBFUCI010000084.1, read as the reverse complement.
TCGGTAGGCCCTTCGTCGCTATGGGACAGCAGCATCTGCATGCCGACGCAGACACCGAACAGCGGCTTGCTGGCCGCGGCCTCGAGCACCGACTCGAGCAGGCCGGAGTCGGCCAGCTCGCGCATGCAGTCGGGCATGGCACCCTGCCCCGGCAGCACCACCCGGGTGGCCCGGCGCACCACCTCCGGATCGGAGGTGACGAACACCTCCACCCCGACCTGGTCGGCCGCGTGCTGCACGGCCTGCGACACCGAGCGCAGGTTGCCCATGCCGTAGTCGACGACGGCGACGGTATTGGCGGTCATTGGGCGTCGTGGCGGCTCAGAGCGAACCCTTGGTGGAAGGAATGACACCCGCGGAGCGCGGGTCGAGTTCCAGGGCGGAGCGAAGCGCCCGGGCGAAGGCCTTGAACACGGTCTCGCACTGGTGGTGCGCGTTGACACCCTTGAGGTTGTCGATATGCAGTGTCACGAAGGCGTGGTTGGCAAAACCGTGGAAGAACTCGTAGGTCAGCTGGCTGTCGAAGGTGCCGATCATGCCACTGGTGAAGGGAACGTCCATCACCAGGCCCGGGCGGCCGGAGAAGTCGATCACCACGCGGCTCAGCGCCTCGTCCAGCGGGACGTAGGCGTGGCCATAGCGGCGGATGCCCTTCTTGTCGCCCACGGCCTTGGCCACGGCCTGCCCCAGCGTGATGCCCACATCCTCCACCGTGTGGTGGCCGTCGATGTGCAGGTCGCCCTGGCAGTCGATGTCGAGGTCGATCAGGCCGTGACGGGCGATCTGGTCAAGCATGTGGTCGAAAAAGCCGATGCCGGTCGACAGTTTCGCGCGGCCGGTGCCGTCGAGGTCGACCTGGACCGTGATCTTGGTTTCGGCCGTGTTGCGGGTGACGCAGGCCGTGCGCGCGCCGGTGGCGACGACGGCTTCGGGTGCCAGAGGGGTGTTCATAGTGAGGCTTCGAGGGCGGCGAGCATCTGCGCGTTCTCGTCGGCGGTTCCGACCGTGAGGCGCAGGCAGTTCGCGAGCAATGGGTGCATTTTAGAAACGTTCTTGACCAGCACGCCGCGCGCCTTCATTCCTTCGAAGGTCTTTGCGGCATCGGGCACCCGGATCAGGATCATGTTGGCCTCGCTCGGCCAGCTCTTGACCGCCGGCAGCCGCGCCAGGCGCTCGACCACCCCCGCGCGCTGGTCGCGGATCTCGGCCGCCTGCCCGGCGAACACCTCGGCATGCTCGAGCGCGAACAGTGCGCATTCGCAGTTGAGCACGCTGATGTTGTAGGGCGGGCGCACCTTGTCGACCTCCGCAATCAGCGCCGCCGGGCCCATCAGGTAGCCCAGCCGGGCTCCGGCCAGGCCGAACTTGCTGAGCGTGCGCATCAGGAGCACGTGGCCGTGGCGCGCGACGCGGTCGATGTAGCTGCGGCCGGCAAACGGCTGGTAGGCCTCGTCGATCACCACCAGGCCGCCCTGCGCGCCCTGGGCCAGGACGATCTTCTCGATCACCGCGTCGTCCCACAGGTTGGCGGTCGGGTTGTTCGGATAGGCCAGGAAGACGATGGCCGGCTTCTCCCTGGCGATGGCTTCGAGCATGGCGGTCTCGTCGAGCTCGAAATCGGCGGTCAGCGGCACGCCGACAAAGCGCAGCCCCTGCAGCTGGGCGCTCACGGCGTACATCACGAAGCCGGGCACCGGCGCCAGGATCGCGGCACCGGGCAGGTCGCAGGCCAGCGCCAGCAAGGAGATCAGCTCGTCCGAGCCGTTGCCGAGCATCAGCGCGAAGCCCTCGGGCATGGCGGCATGGGCGGCCAGCGCTCGCTGCAGGTCGGCGCCGCGTTCCCCCGGGTAGCGGTTCAGCGCCAGGGCGCCGAGGCGCTGTCCGAGCGCGGCCTGCAGCGCGGGCGGCAGGCCGTGGGGGTTTTCCATGGCGTCGAGCTTGAGCAGGCCGCGGGCGTCCTGCACGGCATAGGCATGCATGGATTGGATGTCGGCGCGGATGCGGCCCAGTACGCGGCGGGTGTCGTCGGTGGCAGTCATTCGGAGTTCAGGGGTTGCAGCGGTAGCTGTTGCGCAGCGCGGCGGAAAGCACCAGCTGGACCGGCATGTCGGCCTCGTAGCTGTCGGCGTTGCGCGTCAGTTCGGATTGGTAGAGCGAGCGTGCCATCACGGGTTCGAGCCGGCGGCCGTTGATGCAGAAGATCGGCTTGCGGCCCGCGCGCAGCTCCGCGTCGCTGGCCTCGCGCAGACCTTCCATGACTCCGACGAGGTAGTAGTTGGCGTAGAGCTTGCCCTCCTTCTCGTTGGCCTCGAGCAGGCGCAGTTCGCGGATCGACATCGCCTGCGCGAGCGTCGACAGCATCAGCAGCGCCAGGCAGGCGCCCGCCGCGCGGATCAGTCGCGCGGGCGTGGCTTGATCAGCACGCATGGGTTCCCCGCATGGACGCAGTGGCCCTCGAGATCGCGCGTCACGACCGAGCGGGCGCCGACCACGGCGCCATCGCCGATCGTGACGCCCGGCGCCACGAAGGTCTCGGCCGCCAGCCAGACTCCGTCGCCGACGCGGATGTCGTCCCAGATCAGCGGAAAGCTGGGCCGCTTGTAGTCGTGGGTGCCGGTGCACAGCCACACCCGCTGCGAGACGCAGCAGTTCTTGCCGATCCGGACCTCGCCGTAGTTGTAGATCTCGACGCCCTCGCCGATCGCGGTGTACTCGCCGATCACCAGATTCCACGGCATCAGCACCTTCACGCCGGCGCTGATCAGCACCTTCTCGCCGAGCCGGGCGCCATAGAGCCGCAACAGGAAGAGCCGAAGCGGCGACAGCGCGCGCGGCCCGACGCGACCCAGCAGGGCCCAGACCAGCATCCAGGAAGCGCGTCGCAGCTTCTGGCCCAGGGTCCAGGGATGCCCCCGACTGGTCTTGAGATCCATGCCGTCCGGTTTCACGGCGTTGCGCCGCGCAGGCGCAACTCGGCCGCCCGCGCATGCGCCTGCAGCCCCTCGCCGTGCGCCAGCACCGAGGCGACCTGGCCGAGCACCTGGGCGCCCTCCTCGCTGACCTCGATCAGGCTCGAGCGCTTCTGGAAATCGTAGACGCCGAGCGGCGAGCTGAAACGCGCGGTGCCGCTGGTGGGCAGCACGTGGTTGGGGCCGGCGCAGTAGTCGCCCAGGCTTTCGCTGGTGTAGGCGCCCAGGAAGATCGCGCCCGCATGCCGCAGCAGCGGTTCCCAGCGGTGCGGCTCCGTGCTGCTGACTTCCAGGTGCTCGGGTGCGATGCGGTTGCTGATCTCGCACGCCTCTTCCATGCTGCGCGTCTGGATCAGGGCGCCACGGCCGCTGAGCGAGGCGGCGATGATCGCGGCGCGCGGCATCGAGGGCAGCAGCCGGTCGATCTCCTGCTGCACGCGCTCGATGTAGCCGGCGTCCGGACACAGCAGGATGCTCTGCGCCAGCTCGTCGTGCTCGGCCTGGCTGAACAGGTCCATGGCCACCCACTCGGGCGAGGTGCTGCCGTCGGCCAGCACCAGGATCTCGCTCGGGCCCGCGATCATGTCGATGCCCACGGTGCCGAAGACCCGGCGCTTGGCGGCCGCGACGTAGGCGTTGCCAGGCCCGGTGATCTTGTCGACCGCCGGAATCGTCGCCGTGCCATAGGCCAGCGCCGCCACCGCCTGGGCGCCGCCGATGGTGAAGGCACGCGTCACGCCTGCGACGTGCGCCGCGGCCAGCACCAGCGGGTTCTTCTCGCCGCCCGGCGTGGGCACGACCATGATGATTTCGCCGACACCGGCGACGTGCGCGGGAATCGCGTTCATCAGCACGCTCGACGGATAGGCGGCCTTGCCGCCCGGCACGTAGATGCCGACGCGGTCCAGCGGCGTGACCTTCTGGCCGAGCAGCGTGCCGTCGGCATCGCGGTAGCTCCAGCTCTCGCCGCTGGCCTTCTTCTGGGCCTCGTGGTAGGTGCGTACGCGGCGCGCGGCGGCTTCGAGCGCCTCCCGCTGTTCGGCCGGCAGCGATTCGAAGGCGGAACGAAGCTCGGCCGCCGTCAGTTCCAGCGCGTCGACGCTGTCGAGGTCGAGTCGATCGAAACGGCGCGTGTACTCGAGCACCGCCTCGTCGCCGCGGCGCCGCACGTCGGCGAGGATGTCGGCCACCACCTGCTCGATCGCGGCATCGGCCTCGGCGGACCAATGCAGGCGCGCCTGGAATTCGGCCTCGAAGTTGGCCGAAGCGGTCGAGAGACGGGCGGGGGCGGCTTTCAGGTTCATTTCGGAATGGCCGATGCGAAGGCGTCGACGATGTGGCGGATGGCCTCTTGCTTGAGCTTGAGCGCGGCCTGGTTGACCACCAGGCGGGCGCTGATGTCCATGATGCGCTCGACCTCCACCAGGTGGTTGGCCTTGAGCGTGTTGCCGGTCGAGACCAGGTCGACGATCGCGTCCGCGAGGCCGGTGAGCGGCGCCAGCTCCATGCTGCCATAGAGCTTGATCAGGTCGACGTGCACACCCTTGCTGGCGAAGAACTCGCGCGCCAGGCCGACGTACTTGGTCGCCACCTTGAGGCGCGAGCCCTGCTTGACGGCCGAAGCGTAGTCGTAGTCGGCGCGCACCGCGACGCTCAGGCGACAGGCTGCGATGCGCAGGTCCAGCGGCTGGTAGAGGCCCTGGTTGCCATGCTCGAGCAGCACGTCGAGGCCGGTCACGCCGAGGTCGGCGCCGCCATACTGGACGTAGGTCGGCACGTCCGACGCACGCACCAGCACCACGCGCACATCGGGCCGCGTGGTGGCCAGGATCAGCTTGCGCGAGGTCTCCGGATCCTCGGTCACCTCGATGCCGGCTGCGGCCAGCAGCGGCAGCGTTTCCTCGAAGATGCGGCCCTTCGAAAGCGCGAGCGTGATCACGGCAGCACCTCCGCCGACCCGCTGACCCGCTCGATGTCGGCGCCCAGGCCGCGCAGCTTGCCTTCCATGCGGTCGTAGCCGCGGTCGAGGTGATAGATGCGATCCACCATGGTCTCGCCATCGGCCACGAGGCCGGCGATCACCAGGCTGGCGGACGCCCGCAGGTCGGTCGCCATCACGGTGGCGCCGGACAGCTGCGAGACGCCCTCGATCACCGCCACCTTGCCGTCGGTCTGGATCTTGGCGCCCAGGCGCAGCATCTCGTCGACGTGCATGAAGCGATTCTCGAAGATCGTCTCGGTCACGGTCGAGGTGCCTTCGGCAATCGCATTGAGCGCCATGAACTGGGCCTGCATGTCGGTCGGAAAGCCCGGGTACTCGGTGGTGCGGAAGCTCTGCGCCTTGAGCCGGCCCTGGCTTTGAACGCGGATACCGCCATCGACCGCCGACACCTGCGCGCCGGCTTCGCGCAGCTTTTCGATGACCGCGTCGAGATGATCGGCCCGGCCATGCTTCAGGAACACGTCGCCACCGGTCGCGGCCACGGCGCACAGGAAGGTGCCGGCCTCGATCCGGTCCGCCACCACCTGGTGGGTGCAGCCGTTCAGCCGCTCGACGCCCTGGATCCGGATGCGGCTGCTGCCATGGCCTTCGATCGTCGCCCCCATCGCGATCAGCATCTCGGCCAGGTCCGCGATCTCGGGCTCCTGGGCGGCGTTCTCCAGCACGGTCTCGCCATCGGCCAGCACGGCCGCCATCATGAAATTCTCGGTGCCCGTGACGGTCACCATGTCGGTCGTGATGCGGGCGCCGTGCAAGCGCGTGCGCCCGCCGCCGATGCGCGCCACCATGTAGCCGTGCTCCACCACGATCTCGGCGCCCATGGCCTGCAGGCCCTTGATGTGCTGGKCGACCGGCCGCGAGCCGATGGCGCAGCCGCCGGGCAGCGAGACCCTGGCTCGGCCGAAGCGCGCCAACAGCGGTCCGAGTGCAAGCACCGAGGCACGCATGGTCTTGACCAGCTCATAGGGCGCCTCGGGCAGTTCGAGCGCACGCGCATCGATGCGAACCGTGCCGTTGTCGTCGCGTTCGGCCACGACGCCCATGTTGTGGACCAGCTTGAGCATGGTCGCGACGTCCTTGAGGCGCGGCACGTTGTGCAGCGTGACCGGTTGGTCGGTCAGGAGCGCCGCGCAGAGTTCGGGCAACGCCGCGTTCTTGGCGCCGGAAATGAGTACTTCGCCGCGAAGCTTGCGCCCGCCGCGAATCAAGAGTTTGTCCATGAGGAATCCAGCGGAGGTCTAGCGAGACTGGCCTGCCCATTCGGCAGGCGTGAAGGTTTTCATCGAGAGCGCATGTACCTCGTCGGTATGCATTTTCGCGCCCAGGGTGGCATAGACCCGCTGATGACGCTGGATGGCGCGCTTGCCCTCGAATTCGGGCGAGACGATGGTGGCGTACCAGTGGCGGCCATCACCCTCGAGCGTGATGTGGTCGCAGAGCAGGCCCGCCTGGATGATCGATTTCAATTCTTCTGCAGTCATGTCAGTTTTCCAGCGCGCGATCGCGTGACCCGAGACGCATGAAGCGGTCCCGGCGCAAGGCCAGGGATACCGCGGAGCCGGCTTTGCCGGGCCGCCGGTATCGCCCCCTTGAGGGGGAGGCGCCGCAGGCGCTTCGGGGGTGGTTCATTTCATCCGCGGATTTTGTAGCCGATGCGCAGCAGGTGGACCGCGATCGCGCTCACCACCAGCCAGGCGCTGCCGACGATCGCCAGGCTCAGCCACGGCGAGGCGTCGCTGACGCCGAAGAAGCCGAAACGGAAGCCGTCGATCATGTAGAAGAAGGGGTTCAGGTGGCTCACCGTCTGCCAGAAAGGCGGCAGCGAGCCGATCGAATAGAACACGCCGGACAGGAAGGTCATCGGCATGATGAGGAAGTTCTGGAACACCGCCATCTGGTCGAACTTCTCGGCCCAGAGGCCGGCGATCAGCCCCAGCGTGCCCAGGATGGCGGCGCCCAGGAAGGCGAACACCAGGATCCACAGCGGCGCCACGAAACCCGGCATGGCAAAGAAGGCCGTCACCACGAACACGCCCAGGCCGACGGCCAGCCCGCGCACGATCGACGAGCCGACATAGGCGAAGAACCAGCCCCAGTGCGAGAGCGGCGTCAGCAGCACGAACACCAGGCTGCCCATGATCTTGCTCTGGATGATCGACGACGAGCTGTTGGCGAAGGCGTTCTGCAACACGCTCATCATCACCAGGCCCGGCACCAGGAAGGCCGTGTAGCTCACCGTGCCGTAGACCTTGACGTGATCCTCCAGCACGTGGCCGAAGACCATCAGGTAGAGCACCGCGGTCAGCACCGGGGCGCCGACGGTCTGGAAGCCGACCTTCCAGAAGCGCAGCGTTTCCTTGTACAGAAGCGCCCGCCACCCCAACGCGTTGATCATCATGTGAGCCCCCACGCCCGGCACTGCGTGTCCGAGCTGCCCCCCGAGGGGGCGTTCGCTTGCTTGGGGCGGCCCGGCGCGGCGCTCATCGGGCGACCTCCAGCGGCGTCTGCTCGCCGGCCATCAGGTCGATGAACACGTCCTCCAGGTCGGCCTTGCGCATCTCGACGTCCTCGACATCGAGACCGGCTTCGCGGATCGCGGCCAGCAGCTGCTCGACCTCATAGGCGTTCTGCGCCGGCAACTGCACGATGCGACCCGTGATGCGCGCGTGCTGCGCGATCGACCAGGGCAGCATGCCGTCGGTCTTGAAGCGCAGCACGTTGCTGGCGGCATTGCGCAGCAGCTCGCTGGTGCGGTCGAGCGCGATCACGCGGCCCTGCTTGAGCATTGCGATCCGATGGCACAGCGCCTCGGCCTCCTCGAGGTAGTGGGTGGTCAGCAGCACCGTGCTGCCCTGCTTGTTGAGCTTGGCCACGAACTGCCACAGCGTCTGCCGCAGCTCGACGTCGACGCCTGCGGTGGGTTCGTCCAGCACGATCACCGGCGGCTTGTGGACCAGCGCCTGCGCGACCAGCACGCGCCGCTTCATGCCGCCCGAGAGCTGCCGCATGTTGGCATTCGCCTTGTCGGCCAGGCCGAGGCTGTGCAGCAGTTCGTCGATCCAGGCGTCGTTGTTCCGGATGCCGAAATAGCCCGACTGGATGCGCAGCGCCTCGCGGACGTTGAAAAAGGGGTCGAAGACCAGCTCCTGCGGCACCACGCCGAGCTGGCGGCGCGCCTGGGCGTAGTCCTTCTGCACGTCGAAGCCGTGGACGCCGATGGCGCCGCTGGTCGGGCGCGCGAGACCCGCGAGCATGCTGATCAGCGTGGTCTTGCCGGCGCCGTTCGGTCCCAGGAGGCCGAAGAACTCGCCCTCCTCGATCTGGAAGCTCACGTCGTCGACAGCGCGAAGCCCAGGTTTGCCCTGGTTTCGTTGCTGGCGTGAGGCGGGGTAGGTCTTGGAGACCGATTGGAAGGAGATCGCGGGCATTGGAACGGAGCATTTTAAGCTCGCCCCCAGGTTGGCTCACTTCGTGTAGCCGCCCACCCCCTACCGGGGGCGCAGTCAGCGGCCCGGCGAAGCCGGTTCCGCGACTGCCCAC
>NZ_JBFUCI010000083.1:0-18350 GCF_056405335.1 Variovorax sp. P1_H12_2 | reverse complement strand
CCGGCCATCCGCCGGCGCCGGCCGATGCGGCTGGCGCCGCCGATCACCGAAGCCGATGCGCTGGCCGAGCTGAAGGCGATCGCCGCCAAGAACAAGGTGGCCAGGAACTTCATCGGCCAGGGCTACTACGGCACCCACACGCCCGGCGTGATCCTGCGCAACGTGCTCGAGAACCCGGCCTGGTACACCGCCTACACGCCCTACCAGGCCGAGATCTCGCAGGGCCGCATGGAGGCGCTGGTCAATTTCCAGACCATGGTCTGCGACCTCACGGGCATGGCGATCGCCAACGCCTCGATGCTCGACGAGGCCACTGCGGCGGCCGAGGCGATGACATTGGCCCGCCGCAGCGTGAAGAGCAAGAGCAACGTGTTCCTGGTGTCGGGCGACTGCCATCCGCAGACCATCGAGGTGATCCGCACGCGCGCCGCGCCGCTGGGCATCGAGGTCAAGGTCAGCACCGCCTCCGAGACGCTGCCGCACCTGATGGCCAGCGGCGGCTTCTTCGGCGCGCTCGCGCAATACCCCGCCACCACCGGCCAGGTGCACGACCTGCGCCCGCTGGCCGGCCACGCGCACCAGTGCGAGGCCGCCTTCTGCGTCGCGGCCGACCTGCTGGCATTGACGCTGCTGGCGCCGCCGGGCGAATGGGATGCGGACATCGTCTGCGGCACCACCCAGCGCTTCGGCATGCCGATGTGCAACGGCGGCCCGCATGCGGCCTACCTGGCCTGCCGCGATGAATTCAAGCGCTCGCTGCCCGGGCGGCTGGTGGGCGTCAGCGTCGACGCGCACGGCCAGCCGGCCTACCGGCTGGCGCTGCAGACGCGCGAGCAGCACATCCGGCGCGAGAAGGCGACCTCGAACATCTGCACCGCGCAGGYGCTGCCCGCCGTGGTGGCGAGCATGTACGCCGTCTACCATGGCCCTGAAGGCCTGCGCCGCATCGCGCAGCGCGTCGCCCTGCTGACCGCGGTGCTGGCGCAGGGCCTCGAACAACTGGGCCGCGAGCTGGTCAACGGCACCGCCTTCGACTCGCTCACGATCCGCACCGGCGACGACACGCAGGCGATCAACGAACGCGCACAAGCCGCCGGCATCAACCTGCGCCACCGTCTGCAGCACCACCTGGGCGTCTCGCTCGACGAGACCACCACGCGGGCCGACGTCGTGACGCTGTGGGGTCTGTTCGCGCCGGCCGGCACGCCGGCGCCCGACTTCGACGCCATCGCCGCCGCGGCGGCGCCGCGCCTGCCCGAGGACCTGCGCCGCACGAGCGCCTTCCTGACGCACCCGGTGTTCAACACCCACAAGAGCGAAACCGCGATGCTGCGCTACATCCGCAGCCTGAGCGACAAGGACCTCGCGCTCGACCGCAGCATGATCCCGCTGGGCAGCTGCACCATGAAGCTCAACGCGACCAGCGAGATGATCCCGATCACCTGGCCCGAGTTCGCCGACATCCACCCGTTCGCGCCGCCCGAGCAGATGCTGGGCTATGCGCAGCTCGACGCCCAGCTGCGCGCCTGGCTCTGCGAAGCGACCGGCTACGCGGGCATCAGCCTGCAGCCCAACGCCGGCTCGCAGGGCGAATACGCGGGCCTGCTCGCGATCAAGGCCTTCCATGAGGCCAAGGGCGAAGCGCATCGCGACGTCTGCCTGATTCCCTCGTCCGCGCATGGCACCAATCCGGCCAGCGCCCAGATGGTGGGCATGCAGGTGGTGGTGACGGCCTGCGACGCCGACGGCAATGTCGACATCGACGATCTGAAGCGCGCCTGCGAGAAGCACGGCGACAAGCTGGCCGCGGTGATGATCACCTACCCCAGCACCCACGGCGTGTTCGAGACCCGCGTCAAGGAACTCTGCGAGATCGTGCACGCGCACGGCGGCCGGGTCTACGTCGACGGCGCCAACATGAACGCGCTGGTCGGCGTGGCCGCCCCGGGCGAGTTCGGCGGCGACGTCAGCCACCTGAACCTGCACAAGACCTTCTGCATCCCGCACGGCGGCGGCGGCCCCGGCGTCGGGCCGGTGTGCGTGGTGGAAGACCTGGTGCCCTACCTGCCGGGCCATGTCACCGGCGGGCTGGCGTCGAACGGCGCCGTCGGCGCGGTCTCCGCCGCGCCGCTGGGCAATGCGGCGGTGCTGCCGATCAGCTGGATGTACTGCCGCATGATGGGCGCCAAGGGCCTGCAGGCGGCGACCGAGACCGCGATCCTCAGCGCCAACTACATCAGCGCGCGGCTCAAGGACCACTACCCGACGCTGTACGCGAGCCCGAACGGCCACGTGGCGCACGAGTGCATCCTCGACCTGCGCCCGCTCAAGGAGGCCAGCGGCGTGAGCGCAGAGGACGTCGCCAAGCGACTCATCGACTACGGCTTCCATGCGCCGACGCTGAGCTTTCCGGTGCCCGGCACGCTGATGGTGGAGCCGACCGAGAGCGAGCCGCTGGCCGAGCTCGACCGCTTCATCGACGCCATGATCGCGATCCGGGGCGAGATCCGCCGCGTCGAGGAAGGCATCTGGCCCAAGGACGACAACCCGCTGCGCAACGCCCCCCACACCGCCGCCAGCCTGCTCGGCAGCGAATGGACGCGGCCCTACTCGCGGGAGCTCGGCGCCTTCCCGCTGGACAGCCTCCGACAGGCCAAGTACTGGCCGCCGATCGGCCGGGTCGACAACGTCTACGGCGACCGCAACCTGTTCTGCAGCTGCGTGCCGCTGGACGCGTACGCCAAGGCCTGAGGATTTAGAAACATTTTTTTACAATTGAAAGCCCCTCCGGCTGTCGATTTCGCGTTCGCTGCTTCGACGTCCAATCAGAGCCCCGGAACTGCCCGGTCGATCCCGACCGGCGCCGGCCTCGAATCCGAAGGAGCAACGACATGCGATACATGGTGATCGTCAAGGCCAGCAAGGACTCGGAAGCCGGCGTGATGCCGAGCGAACAGCTGCTGACCGACATGGGCAACTACAACGAGGCGCTGGTCAAGGCCGGCGTGCTGCTCGCGATGGAAGGCCTCCATCCCAGCGCCAAGGGCGCCCGCATGCGCTTCTCCGGCAAGGACCGGACCGTGGTCGACGGCCCCTTCAGCGAGACCAAGGAGCTGATCGCCGGCTTCTGGCTGTGGCAGGTGCGCTCGAAGGAGGAAGCGCTCGAATGGCTGCGCCGCGCGCCCTTCGACGATGGCACCGAGCTCGAGCTGCGCCAGGTGTTCGAGCTGGACGACTTCGGCGCCGAGCTCACGCCGGAGCTGCGCGCGCAGGAACAGCGGGTGCTCGCCGAAGTCGCCGCCAAGCGCGCCTGAACGGACGCCCGAAGGAGACACGACCATGAAATTCATGATCATTCGCAAGGCCGACCCCGAGACCGAGGCCGGCGCGATGCCGACCCAGCAGCTGGTCGCCGACATGATGAAGTACAACGAGCAGATGATCGCCGCAGGCGTGATGCTCGACGGCATGGGCCTGAAGCCCAGCGCCACGGGCGCCCGCATCCAGTTCAAGGGCGGCAGGCCGACCGTGATCGACGGCCCGTTCGCCGAGACCAAGGAACTGGTCGCAGGCTTCACCTTGATCCAGGTGAAGTCGAGGGAGGAAGCGCTCGAATGGGTCAAGCGCTGGCCGCCGATCGACGGCCACGGCAACGTCGCGCTGGAGCTGCGCCAGGTCTACGAGGCGGAAGATTTCGGCGCCGAGTTCACGCCCGAGATCCGCAAGCAGGAAGAGAACCTGCGCGAGCGCGCCGTGGCCCGGCAAGCGGCCGGCAAGGCCTGAGGAGCACTCGCATGCAAGCCATCCTTCCGACCGCGCCCGCCTCGGGCGCCGCCCTCTGGACCGGCCGCATCCTCAGCGGCCTGGTCGTCGCGTTCCTGCTGTTCGACGGCGCCATCAAGGTGGTCGAGATGGACGTGGTCAAGCAGTCACTGGCCGAACTCGGCTATCCGACGGACATCGCCTTCGGCCTCGGCGTGCTGACGCTCGCGATCGGCGTGCTCTACGCCATCCCGCGCAGCTCGGTGCTCGGCGCCATCCTGCTGACGGGCCTGCTCGGCGGCGCCATGGCGACCCACCTGCGCGTGGGCAGCCCGGTCTTCAGCCATCTGCTGTTCGGGCTCTACATCGGACTCATGGCCTGGGGCGGCCTCTTCCTGCGCGACGAGCGGCTGCGCGCCATGCTCCCGCTGCGGCGCTGAGCGCACAACGCTATCCTTGCGGGATGAGATTCGTGATCCTCCGCAAGGCCGACCGGCGCACCGAGACCGGCCTCGACGCCGACGAGACGCTGCCGGTGGCCCCCGCGCTCCCCCATGCCGCGCTGCAGGCCAGCTCGCACGGCGTCCGCCTGCACTTCTCGGCGGACGGCCCGCAGCGGGTGCCGGGGCCGTTCGAGCACACCGAAGACCTGGTGGCGGGCTTCGGCTTCTTCGAGGCCGACTCGCTGCAGGCGGCCACCGAACAGCTCGCCCGCTGGGTGCCGGGCCCCGAGGCCGCTCCCGTGCTCGAGATTCGCGAGTCGGGCTGCCCCGGCGGCCTGCCGGGGATCCACTCGTCGGCCGCGCAGCAGGATCCGGATCCGCGTTTCATGGTGATGCTGCTGTCCGACGCGCAGCTGGAGGCCGACGCGCCCACCGCCCCCGAACGGCTCGACGCGATGGCCCGGCGCAATGACCAGAGCGTCGCAGCCGGCGTGCTGCTGGCGGGCGAAGGCCTGAAGTCGACCGCCAAGGGCGCCCGCCTGAAGTTCGGCGGCGGCAAGCCGCGCGTGGTCGACGGTCCCTTCGCCGAAGCGAAGGAGCTGATCGCGGGCTTCTGGCTGATCCGTGCCCGGTCGATGGATGAAGCGATCGAATGGGCGAGTCGCTACCCCTACGCGCCGGTGCATCCCGTGGTCGAGATCCGCCCCGTGCGCGAGATGTCGCGATAGGCGCTCCCGGATGAACGTCGCCGAGACGCATCGCGCGATCAACGCRGTCTGGCGCATCGAGTCGGCCCGGATCATCGGCGCGCTCGCCAGGATGGTGCGCGACGTCGGCGTGGCCGAGGAGCTGGCGCAGGACGCGCTGGTCGCGGCCCTCGAACATTGGCCGCGCGAGGGCATCCCGGACAATCCGGGCGCCTGGCTCACCGCCGCGGCCAAGCGCCGCGCGATCGACCTGCTGCGCAAGCGCACGCTGCATGCGAACAAGGAAGGGGAAATCGGCCGCGAACTCGACGCGCAACATGCGATCGCCGCCGCCGACTTCGCCGAGGCGGTGGACGCCGCGCTCGACGACGAGGTGGGCGACGACCTGCTGCGCCTGGTATTCACGGCCTGCCATCCGGTGCTTTCGCCCGAGGCGCGGGTCGCCCTGACCCTGCGCCTGCTGGGCGGCCTGACCACCGACGAGATCGCGCGCTCCTTCCTGGTGCCGGAAGCGACGATCGCGCAGCGCATCGTGCGCGCCAAGCGAACGCTGGCCGCCGCGCGAGTGCCCTTCGAGGCGCCGCGCGCGCACGAACTGGCCGCGCGCCTTGCGTCGGTGCTCGAGGTCATCTACCTGGTGTTCAACGAGGGCTATTCGGCCACTGCCGGCGAGGACTGGATGCGTCCGGCGCTGTGCGAGGAAGCGCTGCGGCTCGGGCGCATCCTGGCCGAGCTCGTCGCCGAGGAGCCCGAAGTTCATGGCCTGGTCGCGCTGATGGAGATCCAGGCCTCGCGCGCGGCCGCGCGCATCGACGCCGACGGAGAACCGGTGCTGCTGCTCGAGCAGAACCGCGCGCGCTGGGACCAGATGCTGATCCGGCGCGGCCTCGCCGCCCTGGCGCGTGCCGAGAAGCTCGGCGGCACCCTGGGGCCCTATGCCCTGCAGGCCGCCATCGCCGCCTGCCACGCACGCGCGCGCCACGCGGCGCAAACCGACTGGACGCGCATCGCCGCGCTTTACGAGGCACTGGCCCAGCTCGCGCCCTCGCCGATCGTCGAGCTGAACCGGGCCGTGGCGCTGTCGATGGCCTTCGGCCCGGCGGTGGGCCTTGAAGTCGTCGACGCACTGCGCTCGGAGCCGCAGTTGCAGGGCTACCACCTGCTGCCGAGCGTGCGCGGCGACCTGCTCGCCAAGATGKGCCGAAAGGCCGAGGCCCGCGAGGAGTTCAAGCGGGCGGCGGAACTCACGCGCAACGCACGCGAGCGCAAGCTGCTGCTGATGCGCGCGCTGGCCTGTTCCGGCGGCCCCGCGAGCGCCGGTTGACCGGCCCTCGCGCTATTTCTTCGCCACCGCGCCGGTCGCGAGCTGGGCGCGCAGCTCCTTCAGCCTGGCCTTCAACCGACGCTCGTTGACCGGGCCCATGCGCACCAGCATCTTCTGGCCGGCCGAGAGCGCTTCCAGCTGGGGGTCGGCGAACTCGTAGCTGATCCAGGGATGTTGCGGCGCCATCTCGCCTTTCACTTCGGTGAGCTTCACCTGCACCGGCCCGGCGGGTTCGGGCGCCTGCAGCAGATGGTCGATCACGGCCACCAGGCGGTCGTTGAAATACTTGCCCGGATAGCCCAGCTCTTCGTAGGCCTGCTGGAACAGCGGATAGAGCCTGGCATAGAGCGCCACCGCCCGGGCCGTGTCCACCGACTCGACGAACAGCACGAACGGCGTGTAGCGGCTGGCGTTGTCCGCGCCGATGGTCTTCAGCTCGCCCGCGCCCTGCACCTCGAAGGACTTGGGCGCCCGTTGTGCCGGCCACATGCGCGCAGGCGCCTGCGCCCGCGGCAGGTTGTCCACGGTGGCGACGAAGCGACGCACGAAGCCACCGGCCTCGAGGAAGGTGCCGACCGACTTCTTCCCGAGCAGTTCGTTGAGCGCCGCGGTGACGCGGCCATCGGCGTCGTTCAGCGCGGGCAGCGCGGCCTCGGGCTCGGCCAGTGCATCGACCGGATTCTGCGGGCCGACCGCCACCGGAGGGGGCGTGTCGGCCGGTGCGGCCGAGGGCGGCGGCGCGCTGACGACGGGCGGTGCCGGTGGCGCTTCCTTCTGCAGCGACCAGCGCCACCAGCCGAAGGCGGCCGCGAGGATCACGG
This sequence comes from Variovorax sp. P1_H12_2, assembly GCF_056405335.1. Lineage (NCBI taxonomy): Bacteria > Pseudomonadati > Pseudomonadota > Betaproteobacteria > Burkholderiales > Comamonadaceae > Variovorax > Variovorax sp. P1_H12_2. Next base: position 11,293 of record NZ_JBFUCI010000083.1, on the reverse strand, counting down.
CAACGACAATCACCAGGGTCCACACCGAAGACTCGCGTGCTGGCCTGAATTCTGCTGGGTCCCGTTCGGGCATGGTGGAATCCTCTTTTCTCAAATGCGGGCAATGCGTGCGGTCCATTGGAAACCACGCGGGCGCTTCCTGCCGTAACGCTCTGTGAGCGTCAAGGAATCCGAATGAACATCGACTTTTCCACCCTGACCGAGTACCAGCGGTACAAGCTCATGGCGAGCCTGATCGTGCCACGGCCGATCGCGCTGGTGACCACGCTCGGCGAAGACGGCATCGTCAATGCCGCGCCCTTCAGCATGTTCAACATGCTCGGCGAAGAACCGCCGATCGTGATGATCAGCGTCAACCGGCTGCAGGACGGCGTGCTCAAGGACACCGCGGCCAACATCGTGCGCAGCGGCGAATTCGTGATCCACCTGGCGGACGAGGACATCGCCGAGCAGATGCATCGCTGCGGCGAGCGCCATCCGCCGCACGTGAGCGAGCTCGAGGTGGTCGGCTTCACCGCGCTGCCCAGCGAAGCGGTCAAGCCACCGCGAATCGCCGAGGCGCCGGTGGCTTTCGAATGCACGCTCTGGGAGACGCTCGAAACCGAAAGCCGGCAGATCTTCATCGGCCAAGTGCGCTGGATGCACGCGCGCGACGAACTGATCGACACCGAGACCTGGCGCGTGCGCCTGCAGCACTACTTCCCGGTCGGCCGCTTCGGCGCGAGCTTCTATGTGAAGACGCGCGAGCGCTATGCGCTCGCGGCGCAGAACGGAGCGCGAAGCACGCCGATCGACGAGATGTAGCGTGGGGGCTCAAGCCGGCGCCGGGCCGCCCCAAGGCGGCTTGCGGCCCCCTCGGGGGGCAGCGACCACACGCAGTGAGGGAGCGTGGGGGCTCAGTCCAGCCGGACGACGTGCGCGCTGCGCGGATCGACACGGCCATCATGCAGATCGGCGACCACCTGCTGCGCGGCTTCGAAGCCCCGGCTTTCCGCCAGCGTCATCCAGCGACTGTCCGGACGGCTGAGTTCGGCGATGAAGCGGCCCTGGGCGTCGTTGAAGCGCCGGTTCACCTCCTGCGGACCCCAGTCTGCGTTGCGCTTGCGGATCTGCACCGGCGCGAAATACAGCAAGGGCTTGGGACCCGGCAGCGGGGTTTCGGCGAGGAAGGCGGTCTTCTGCGCCGAGCCGGCGTAGCAGTCGTAGACCAGCGCCGCGCCGAAATGATGGTGGAGGGTGGCGCGCAGATCGTCATCGCCCGAGAAGTCGACGTAGAGCGTTGGCACACTGGCGGGCAGCAAGGTGGCGCTCGTGTAGGGCAGAACCTGGTCGTAGCAACGCAGGTTCTCGACGAAGCCGCGGTTGCGCTCCGAGGTCAGGGCGATCAGGCTCAGCCCCTCGCGCTGTCCGAGGCAGAAGGCGGTGCCGTAGGCCGTCTTGCTCGACGCACTGGAGACGACCACCTGCGTGGCGCCGAAGAAGGCGTTGTCCTCCAGGAAATCCGCCAGCATGAAGGAGGTGATGAAGAGCGGACGCACCAGCATCTGGTAGTTCTCGAGCGCCTGGACATAGCCGGCGTCGCGGCTGCAGCGCATGTACTGGTTGTAGGCCGAGACCAGTTCGCTGCGGTGCGGCGCGCCGTCGTAGAAGCCGCGCTCGGTCACGCGCACCGGTGTCATGCGCAAGTGGCTGGCGATCGGGAAGTAGCCGTAGAAGCGTTCTCCGACCTCGACGCCGTCGACCGTGGATGCGAACACATCGGCGAAGCCCCAGGCCGGCATGTGGCCCCAGTCCGGGTCGCCGGTCGGGAAGAACGACCAGTACTTCATCATCGCGTCGCCGAAGGCCGCGTAGGTGATGTTGTTGGTGGTCAGCGCAAAGCGGTCGATGCGCAGCAGCACCTCGCCGGCGGCCAGCACGCCGGGGTCCTGCGCGCTGCGAAGGCGCGTGGTGCCCAGCGCGTCCTTGCGGGTCTCGAGACGGGTTAAAGTGAAAGCGACGCTCATGTCTTGTCCCAGGTGATTCGGGGGTCGACCCCCTTGCCAAAAAATGTACCGCCGCACATCCACCAGCGGGTTCGGAAAACAGGAGGAGGCCGCCGCGCCCCGCTCCAAGCCGCTGAAACGCCCGACGCAAGCCCGGGGCAAGTTCACCGTGCAGGCCATCTACGACGCGTTTGTTCGGATATGGAATGCCGAGGGCTGGGACGGCGTGACGACCCGCGCCGTGGCCCTCGAAACCGGCATTGCGGTCGGCACGCTGTACGACTACTTTCCGGACAAGGAGGCGCTGCTCTCGGGCTACGTGCGCCATTGCATCGAGGCCTTGCTGCGGCGGCTCGACACCGACGTCATCGCACCGCCGGCCACGGAACTGCCGGCGCGGGAGCGCGTGAAGCAGCTGGTCCGGATCACGTGCGACACCCGGCTCGAAGGGCTGCCGGCCTTCGACCGCGGCATGCTGCAGCTGGAGCACCGCGTGGCCGAGCCCAAGCACCATCAACGTGTGTATGACGAACTGGCGATCCGGTGGCGCGAGGCCTTCGCGGCCTGCACCGACCTGCCGCGGCCACCGCCGCCGTCGACCATCCAGGCCTTGCTGACCGCGGCCTGGGGCGGACGACGCTATCGCCTTCTGCTGCGGCCCGATCCACCGGACGACGCCGGCTGGGTCGCCGAGATGGAGGCGATCGTGCTGCACCGCATCGCACTGGCGCAGCCCAAGCAGGGTTGACGTCTTCGTCGACGCCTTGCCCATGCATCGCCCATGCATCGCCCAAGCAAAAGGCCACCCGGAGGGTGGCCTTTTTGTCTGCGTGCTTCGCGTTGAGCACCAGATTCGATATCTGGAGCGGGAGAAGAGTCTCGAACTCTCGACCTCAACCTTGGCAAGGTTGCGCTCTACCAACTGAGCTACTCCCGCGAAGCCTCTGATTATAGTGCATTTTTTTCGACTTCTTCGCCGGCCGGCAAATGAATGAGGCCGGTGCGCAAATCGAACTCGAACACCTCGCCATAGCGCCCCCATTCGATCGCGGTCCGCAGCACGCGCTCGGCGGTCGGCCGGTCCAGGCTTTCCTCGAGCAGATCGAGGAAGGGTTCCTGCGGCAACTCGCCCGCCGGTGCCTGCTCCAGGCTGTGGCGGATGTGCGCCGCGAGCGGTACGTGCGCCAGCAGCTGCTGGCCCAGCAGTTGCTGGCGCAGCGTGTGCGCGCCAGCCACATAGCGGCGGCCCAGTTCCGTGAGATGCAGGTCGGCATCCGCCAGCTGCGCGAAGCCCAGCATCGACAGGGCCTGCGCCAGCGGCAGCAGGTCGTGGTCGGTGAGCTCGGCCTCCTCCGCGAGCTGCGGCAGATCGGCTCGCCCTTCGCGGCCGTCATCCACCAGCATCTCGAGCAAGGCCTCCATGCGGCCGATGTCGGCATCGGGCAGGCGATCGCCCAGGTGCATGCGCACCGGCTCCTCGGGCGGGCGGCCGGCCACCGGCGCGCCGGCGGTCATCAGCGCGTAGGCCTCGTCGATCAGCGCCCTCACCTCCAGGCTGTCGGCGTCGCGCGGCCGCGCGAGCCGGATCGGCAGTTCCGCGCGCACGCGGCCCGGGTCGGCCGCGAAGATCAGCACGCGGTCGGCCATCAGTACCGCTTCCTCGATGTTGTGCGAGACGACCAGCATCGCCTTGGTCGGCATCGCGCCGCCGCCCCAGAGCCGCAGGATGTCGTCGCGCAATCGCTCGCCGGTCAGCACGTCCAGCGCCGAGAACGCCTCGTCCATCAGCAGCACCTCGGGCTCCACCACCAGCGCGCGCGCGATGCCCACGCGCTGCCGCATGCCGCCCGACAGCTCGCGCGGCAAGGCACCCTCGAAACCGGCGAGGCCGATCAGCTCGATCGCAGCATTCGCGCGCCGGGCCCGCTCCGCCGGCGCCACGCCGCGCGCCTCCAGCCCCAGCTCGACGTTCTGCTGCACCGTGAGCCAGGGAAAGAGCGCGAAGGACTGGAACACCATCGCGATGCCGCGCGCCGGCCCGTAGAGCGGCTGGCCGCGGTAGCGCACGCTGCCGGTGTCGACGCCGATCAGGCCCGCAAGGATGCGCAGCAGCGTCGACTTGCCCGAGCCCGACTGGCCCAGCAGCGCCACGATCTCGCCTTCGGCCAGGCGGAAGTCGACGCCTTCGAGCACCGAACGCGCGGCGCCGTCGGCCGAGCGAAACGACTTGCCCACACCCTTCAATTCAACGATGGCTTCGGCCATGGACCCTCCTCGCGCGTTCATCTTCAAAAGTGCATCCTGTTCTCGGCCAGCTCGTAGAGGCGACGCCACACGAAGTGGTTCATGCCCATGACGAACACGCACATCACGCCGATGCCCAGCGCGATGCGCGGAAAATCGCCGATGGCCGTCATGTGGGCGATGTAGCTGCCCAGGCCCGCGGCCTGCAGCGTGGTGTCGCCCCAGGTCACGTACTCGGCCACGATGCTCGCGTTCCAGGAGCCGCCGCTGGCCGTGATGGCCCCCGTGACGAAGCTCGGGAACACGGCCGGCAGCAGGTAGCGCCGCCAGCGCAGCCACCCGCCGAGCCCGAGGTTGCTCGCTGCGTAGCGCAGTTCGGTCGGCACGGTCGACGCGCCGGCGATCACGTTGAACAGCAGGTACCACTGCGTGCCCAGCACCATCAGCGGCGCCAGCCAGATGTTCGGGTTGAGCTGCCAGCGCACGATGAACAGCACCGCCACCGGGAACATCAGGTTGGCCGGGAACGCCGCCATGAACTGCGCCACGCCCTGCAGCCGCCCGGCCCAGCGCGGGTTCATGCCGATCCAGATGCCGATCGGCACCCAGACCAGCGCGGCCAGCGCGATCAGCACGACCACGCGGATCATGGTGTAGAAGCCCAGCACGAACACGTGTCGGACCTCGGACCAGCCGACCTCGGTGTGGATGAAGCGCACCAGCCACACCACGGCGAGCAGCACCGCGGCGGCGAGCGCGGCGTCCCACGCGCGCGCCATGGCCGGGTTCGGCGTGCGTGGCCGGGCCTTGATCGAGGTGCCGTCATGGTCGCGCCGGAACAGCACCAGCGAGCGCTCGAGCAGCCGCGCCGCGCCGATCATGGCCCGCTTGATGCGCTCTGTGCGGCGCAGCCAGGTGAGCAGCCAGGAGCGCGGCGCATCCTCGCTGCTGCCCTCCTCGAAACGGAACTTGTCGGCCCAGGCGATCAAGGGCCGGAAGAACAACTGGTCGTAGAGCGTGATCCCGATCAGCATGCCGCCGATCGCCCAGCCGATGGCGCCGAGGTCGCGCGCCTGGATCGCCATCGCGATGTAGGAGCCCACACCGGGCAGCATGATGCTCTGGTTGGAGACCGAGATCGCCTCGGAGGCGACCACGAAGAACCAGCCGCCGGACATCGACATCATCATGTTCCACAGCAACCCGGGCATCGCGAACGGCAGCTCGAGCCGCCAGAAGCGATGCCAGGCCGAGAGCTGGAACACCGATGCCGCCTCGCGCAGTTCCGAAGGCACGGTACGCAGCGACTGGTAGAGGCTGAACGCCATGTTCCAGGCCTGCGAGGTGAAGATGGCGAAGATCGCGGCGCACTCGACGCCGAGCAGGTTGCCCGGGAACAGCGCGATGAAGCCGGTCACCGTGATCGACAGGAAGCCCAGGATCGGGATCGACTGCAGGATGTCGAGCATCGGCACCAGTATCTTCTCGGCGGCGCGGTAGCGCGTCGCCAGCACCGCGAAGACGCAGCTGAACACCAGCGACGCCGCGAGTGCCAGGAACATGCGCAGCGTGGTGCGCAGCAGGTAGTACGGCAGCATCCACGGATCGAGGCTGATCGGCAGCGGCTGGCCGAGCTCATAGGGCCGCGCCATCTGGGCGCCGCCGAAGGCCAGCGCGAACAGCGCCGCCAGCACCAGCGGCAGCAGCGCCCAGTCCCAGCGGTTGCCGCCGGACACGACGGCCTGGCGCGGAAAGAAGCGTTTGTCGAGCATGGGCGGAAGCGTTGGGTTCGATGCACGGACCCGGTCCGCAGCGCGGGCGCCATTGTGCCTTCCGAACCGGACGCAGGCCTGACTCATTCGCCCCCACGCTCCGTCACTTCGTGTACTCGCTGCCCCCCGAGGGGGCCGCAGCCCGCCTTGGGGCGGCCCGGCGCCGGGCTGTGTGCTACAGCGGGAAGGCGTCGAGCCCGCGCTGCCCCTCGGCCCCCTGCACCGGCGTGTGGGCCACGTTCATGATCCAGCAGACCATCGTGAAGTAGCCCACCAGGGCGCTGAGCTCGACCACCGTCGCCTTGCCGAAGCGCGCCTCGGCCGCCGCATAGGTCGGCTCGCTGACGCCGTCGTGTTGCAGCAGTTCGAGGGCGAAGTCGAGCGCGAGCTGCTCGTCCGGCGCCAGCGGCTGGGCCCGGCGTCCGAGCCGCAAGGCTTCGATCGCCTCGGCGTTGACCCCGGCCTTGACCGCCGCCGTCGCATGCAGGACCCATTCGAACTGGTTGCCGACGTGGCGCGCGACCGCGCAAGTCACCAGCTCGCGCACGCGGGCGTCCAGCGCACTGTCGAAGCGCAGGTACTCGCCGAGGCTGCCGATGCGTTCCATCAGCACCGGGCTCTGCAGCAGCGGAACGAAGGGGCCGAAGACGGCCTTGCGAGGCCCGTCGATCAGGGCCTGGGCGGCGGCGCGCTGCGCGTGCGTCATCGCGCCGGCGGCGGGCATCGGGAGGCGTTCGGTCCAGGGATRGGTATGGCCTTGCTGGAACATGGGGGGGTCTCTTTCAGTTAGTTCAGGTCGGTTTTTAACAGCCACGCCGCGCTGGCCAGCAAGGCCACCGCGCCGACGGCCAGCGCGACGAACAAGCCGCCGAAGCCCTGCGACTTCGCGCTCAGGGTCGAGGACAGCATCGGCCCGGCCATCTGGCCGATCGCGAAGGCGGCCGTCATGCGGCCGAGCGCGCGCGTCGGGTCGCCGACGGTGCGCGCCCTGGCCTCCTGCATGCCGGCCATGGTGGCGACCATGAAGGTGCCGCCCACCAGCAGCGCGGCCGCCAGCACGGTGATCGCCGACAGATGCAGCAGCGGCAGCAGGCAACCGGCGGCCATGAGCACATGGCTGCCGGCCAGCACCCGCCGCCGAGACACGCGGCCCAGCACCACGCTCGCGAAGAAGGTGGACGCGGCGGCGGCAGCGCCGAACACCGGCCAGGCGGCACCGAACACCAAAGGGTCGTCGACCACGGCGCGCGCGAGGACCGGCAGGAAGGTGGCCGGCAGGATGTAGCCGAAGCCGAGGGCGCCGTAGCAGATCACGAGGCCCCATGGGGTGTCTGCGGTGCCCGACGACGCGGCTTTCGATCCCGGTGCCGCGGCGGCGCCGGCCGCCGCCTCGCGCGGCATCAGCAGCGCGACGACGAACAGGCCCGCCAATGCGATCGCACCGAGCTGCAGCCAGAGCGCATCGGCCGCGGCGCCGACGGCACCGGCGCGCCAGCAATGAAGGCCGGCGAGCGCGATGCCCACGCCGACGCCCGCATAGAGCAGCCCCGCCCCGGACGGCCGCTCGAAGCGCGCGAGCCAGGCCAGGCACCAGACGCTGGTGCTCACCAGCGCCCAGGCGCTCGCCGCGCCGGCGACGAAGCGCAGCACCAGCCAGGCCGGCAACGACGCCGTCAGGCCCATGGCGGCCGTCGACAGGACGATCGCCGAGAGCGCCACGAGCCCGATGCGCTGCGGCGTCAACGGGATGCGCACGGTCGTCAGTGCGCCGAGCAGGTAGCCCGCATAGTTGGCCGCGGCGAGCCAGCCGCCATCCGCCACATCGACGCTGCCGGCGCGAATCATCAGGGGCAGCATCGGCGTGAAGGCGAAGCGTCCGATGCCCATCGCAACAGCCAGTGCGAGCAGACCCGCGATGCAGGTGGCGACAAAGGAAGGCCGGGCCAAGGCGATGGAAGGGTTCGACATGGATGTCGATTGGACGCAGAATCCACTCACGGCACAAATGAATTATTCAGAACATTCATTCTTCAAATGAGAACCATCGATCTCGACTCCCTGGAGATCTTCCGCACCGTCGTCGCCGAGGGCGGCGTAATTCGCGCGGCCGACAAGCTCCATCGCGTGCAGTCGAATGTCACGACGCGCATCCAGCAGCTCGAAGGCCGGCTGGGCCAGAAGCTGTTCCATCGCCAGGGCCGCACGCTCGCGCTGGCGCCCGCCGGCGCCAAGCTGCTGCCCTACGCCGAGCGCCTGCTGCGCCTGGCCGATGAAGCCGAGAGCGAACTGCGCAGCGCAATGCCGATCGGCACCTTCAGGCTCGGCTCGCTCGAAAGCACGGCGGGCAGCCGGCTCGCGCCGCTGCTGTCGCGCTTCCACAAGCTCTATCCCGGCGTCGTGGTCGAGCTGGTCACGGGGACCACGGGCGCACTGCTGAAGCGGGTGAACGCCTTCGAGGTCGAGGCCGCGTTCGTGTCCCAGCCCTTCTCGGCCCCGGGGCTCGAAACGATGGCGGTCTTCGAGGAGGAACTGGTGCTGGTCACGGCGCGCAGCGTGGCTTCGGTCACCGGGCCCGGCGACCTGGCCAACGCCACGCTGATCGCGTTCGCGCAGGGCTGCTCCTATCGGCGGCTGCTCGAGCAATGGCTCGGCAAGGGCGGCGCGGCGCCCTCGCGTTCGCTCGAATTCTCTTCCTACCAGGCAATGATCGCCTGCGTGGCGGCGGGCACGGGCTTCGCCATCGTTCCGGTGTCGGTGCTCAAGGCGCTGCGCGCGACTGCCGATGTTCGCCAGCATGCGCTGCCGGAGCGCATCCGCATCAATCGCACGCATCTCGTGTGGCACGGCACGCCGTCGGTGGCGCTGGCGCGGTTGATCGAGATGCTGGGCAAGGCCTGACGGACGGTCGATCTCAACCCGCGAAAGCCCCCGCATCGTAGGCGGCGCAGAACACCTTCCAGTCGCCGTCGACCTCGGCCGCGCAATGGCGCGCGACCTCCATGAGCTGGCGGCGCCATTTGCGGCCCTGTGCGAAATCGATCAGCTCGTCGGCGTCAGCCGAACCGCCGCGCCCGCTGCTGCGCAACTGCGCCCATGCCAGGCACTGCGCCATCACGGTCACAAGGTGTTCCAGCCGCAACTGCGGATGCCGGATGCCTGTGGCGGCGAGCGCCACCCGGTCTTCGCTGGGCTGCAGGGCGCGCAGCACATAGGGGATCCCGCCCATGTGCACGGGATGCAGAAAGGCCATTGCGATCGCCTGCATCCGCTGCTGCACCGTCACCACGCGCTGCGCGTCGTCGGTCCAGGCCGGCTGCGGCAGGGGCACGCGCGGCAACGGCGATGCGGGCAGGGCCTGCTTCAGGTCGAGCAGGTAGTTGCCGTCGGGCGAGCCTTTGCCGTGCACCAGAACGATGTAGCGATCCACGCCCAGGCTGCCGTTGCCGGCGATCCGGCGCGCCACGTCCAGCACCTCGAAGAAGCGCGGCACCGGTTGCCGCACGGCGAAGTCGGCAACGAAAGTCTTCACCGTTGCATGCTGCTGCGGCGTGGCGGCCAGGGCCTTGCGTCCGTCGATGCGGATCCGGCGGCGACGGCCATGCAGCACGGTGCGGGTGTCGAGAAAGGTCGACCGGCTGCGCTGGCGCACCGCCTGCAGCAGGTCGCTGACCGGCGGCATGGCGGTCTCGCGCTCGACCCATCGCGGCTTGCCGTCGACCAGCGTGCGCGCATAGACGCCCAGGAACAAATCGCACAGGTGCGGCGGCACGGCCGGGTCGCGATGCAGCGAGTTGCCCGCGACCAGGATGCTGGCCAGRCCGCGCACCGGATCCCACGTGAGCGGCGCCAGCAGCGCCTCGTCGAAGTCGTTGACGTCGAAGTACACCTGCCGGTTGTCGCCCTTGTAGCTGCCGAAGTTCTCCAGGTGCAGGTCGCCGCAGGCCCAGGCCGCCGGCGCCTTGCGCATCACCGGCTCCAGCGGCAGACGGGCGTAGAAAAGGTGGCAGGTGGCGCGCAGAAACACGAAAGGATCGCTGCGCATGTTGCGGTACTTGAGCGCCAGACGTTCGGGCTCGCGGTCCGCATTGAAGTTGCGAATCTGCTTGACGATGTTCATGGCGCACCTCGGCTGCACCGAGGCCGGTGCACATCGGCAACATCCTAAGCGCACCGGTCGCGGGTCAGCGTCCGGTCAGGCCCTAGACCAGGCCGAGATCCTTCGCCGCCACGCCCCCGAACACCCGATCGAGCTGGGCCGGCGCGAGCCCGTACATGCGCGCGAACACGCCGCCGAACACCGCGCGGTATTCGTTGAGCACCGGGTAGTCGCGGTTCTGGAAAAGACGCGGTTGCGAGACCTCCACCTGCTCCCCGACGATCCGCCCGCCCGCCTGCGCGGCCAGTCCGCCGCCGAGCACCCAGTAGACGGTTCCGTGCCCATGGTCGGTGCCGCGGTTGCCGTTCTCACGGAAGGTGCGGCCGAACTCGCTGATGACCACCACCACGGTGTCGCGCCAGGCGTCATCGCCCATTTCGGTGGCGAAGCCCGCCAAGCCGCGGCCCAGTTCCTCGAGCCGGTTCGCGAGGTAGCCGGTGGCACCGCCCTGCCCCACGTGCGTGTCCCAGCCGCCGACGTCGACGAAGCCCAGATCGAAGCGCTCGCGCATCAGCCGCGCCATGCGGCGGGCCGTGAGTTCGAAGCCCTTGGCGGTCATCGCATTGCGGCTCGCGGCGTCCATCTCGGCCTGCACCGCACGCCGCACCTCGTCGCGCACTTCGAAGCCTTCTCTCACCGGCTGCGCGAGGGCGGTGTTGCGGTACATCGACTGGATCACCTGGCTCTGGCGCTCGTCGATGCCCTGCCGGGCGACGGCAGTCAGCGCCATGTTGGCGGCCTTGGCCTCGCCGCGCAGCGAGAGCGGCAATCGGTCGGTGAAGGCGATCGACGCCACATCGGTCAGCGGACCGGCGCCGAGCACGAGCGCCAGCCGATTGAGGAAGCCCGAGCGGTAGTCGCGGCGCTGGTCGAGCGCCTGGCCCAGTTCGATCGAATCCTGGGTCTCGAAGTGGCTGCGCGTGAGGTCGTCGATGCCCGCGAACGGGATGAAGGTGAGCTGCTTCCTTTGGACCATCGGCATCAGGCTCGCGGCCAGCGCCGGATGCAGGCCCCAGTGGGCGTCGAGGGCCAGCGCGCCGTGGGGTTCGCCAGGCCGCGCGATGGCGATGTTGGGGCGCGCGGCGTAGTAGAAGTCGCTCGCGGTCGGCACCAGCACATTGGCGCAGTCGTAGGCA
>NZ_JBFUCI010000082.1:0-18365 GCF_056405335.1 Variovorax sp. P1_H12_2 | reverse complement strand
GGCGGACCCCTCGCAGGCGGCCGATCCGGCCAGCTACAGCCGCGTGAGTTTCGACGTCGCGGCCTACGAGGACATGGTGCGGCTGACCGTCACCCACGACGAACTCGAGGCCGGCAGCGGGATGGCCAAGGGCATCCAGCAGGGCTGGCCGATCGTTCTTTCCAGCCTGAAGTCCCTGCTCGAAACGGGACAGGGCATCGACGTTTTCGCCAAGCCGAAGACGGCCTGAACCAGGAGTTTTTCATGACCCAGTCCTACACCGGCGGATGCGCGTGCGGCGCGATCCGCTACACGACCCAGCACGCGCCCGTCTTCCAGAACCACTGCCAGTGCAGCGACTGCCAGCGGCGAAGCGGCACCGGGCACGGCTCCTACCTGACCTTTCCCGCGCGCGCCGAGATGGCGATCACCGGCGAGGCGACGCACTGGGAGGTCGCGGGCGACAGCGGCAACGTGAAGATCCACGCCTTCTGCCCGGTCTGCGGCACACCGGTCTTCCTGCGCTTCGCCGCGATGCCGGAGCTGATCGCGGTCCATGCGGGCAGCCTGGACGAGCCGGGCCGCTTCGCGCCGCAGGTGCTCACCTACAGCGTCCGCGGGCTGGCGTGGGACGCCATCGATCCCTCGTTGCCGGCATTCGAGCGGATGCCGTCCGCCTAGGGCCGACGCGCCGTGCATCGGCGCGAAAGTGATCGCCGCGACGCCGACCCAGGGCATGGGTCAGCAATCCAGGTGAGTCGCAGCGCGTCGGCCGGTTCGAGGTGGTCAGGCAGATTGATACATTCTGATACCTCTCAAACCGAATCGACAACCAACCCATGATCTCGAAGTCCCTCGTCTTCCTCGCTCTCGCGCTCGCCGCAAACATCGCCGCCGCCGCGCCGCGCGCATGTGAACAGGAAGGACAGTGGGCGTGCGCAGGAGAAGACGCTGCAAGGGCGGACAAGGCACTCAATGTCGCCTACAAGCAAGCCATGGCGCGGCTTGACGCAGACGGCAAGATCAAATTGCGCAACGAGCAGCGCGCGTGGATCAAGCGCCGAGACAAGGAGTGCTCCGCGAACGCGATCAACCAAGGTCAGATTCTTGGCTGCGAACAGGACTTGACGATCACGCGTACCGCCGAGATCCAGCGCTACTAGCTGCCCATGCGGCCGGTGGCGGTGCAGCTCTTTTTACGCGGGCGCTGCGCGACTTCGTTGAGCAGCAGCTCGCGACTTCCAGCCTTTTAGTCCGACTCGCAACGCGCCAGGGCGATGCCGCGTCCCCGCGTGCCGTGCCGGCCAGCGGCCGGCTCACGCAGGCACCGCGTCCGGCAGCAAGACGTTGTCGCGCGCAACGATGCGTCCGCCGGCCACGACCAGTCGACGTGGCGGCCGTACGACGACCGCCTGCGCCACCGTCTGCGCCTGCACCAGCACCAGGTCGGCGCGGTCGCCCGTCGCGAGGCCATAGGCGGCGAAGCCGCAGCCGCGCGCGCCAGCGTGGGTGACGCAGTCGAGCGCGATGTCGAGCTCGTCGTCGCGGCGCAGGTTGTAGCGCATGCCGATCAGCATCGCGCGCTCCAGCATGTCGGGGCTGCCGTAGGGCGACCAGGTGTCGCGGATGCCGTCGTTGCCGCCCAGCACCGTCACGCCGGCCTGGCGGCAGGCCATCAAGGGCGGGACGTGGCGCGAAGGGGGCGCGCTGGTGATCAGCACCACGTCCAGCTTCGCCATGCGCGCCAGCAGCAAGTCGCGCTCGCGCTCGGGCAGTTCGCCCAGGCAGAAGCCATGGCTGATCGCGACCCGGCCGTGCATGCCGAGCGCGGCCGCGCGATCCAGGATCAGCGCCAGCGAGAAGGCCCCCATCGGGCCCGGCTCGTGAAGATGGATGTCGAGCGGACAGCCACGGCGCTCGGCGATGCCGAACAGCGTGTCGAGCGAGCGCACCGGGTCGCCGTCGATCGCGCAGGGGTCGAGGCCGCCGAGCACATCGGCACCCTGTGACATCGCGTCGTCGAGCAGCTCGGCCGTGCCGGGCCGCTGCAGCAGGCCCGATTGCGGAAAGGCGACGATCTGGATCTGCTGCAACGCCTTGAGCGTGCTGCGCGTGCGCATCACGCCGTCGAGGTGGCGCAGGCCGGCCTGGGTGTCGATGTCGACGTGGGTGCGCAGCCGGGTCGTTCCGAGGGCGAGGAAGTCCTTGGCGAGCGCCAGCGACTGGGCCGCGGCGTCGTGGCGGCTCGCCTCGCGGAAGGCGCGCTCGTTGTCGATCTTGTCGATGAGCCGGGTGCCGACCTCGTTGCGGTACCAGTCCAGGCCCCACAAGGTCTTGTCAAGGTGAGTGTGGCCTTCGACCAGGCCCGGCAGCAGCAGTGCGCCGCCGCCCTCCTCCACCACGCAGCCGGCGGGCACGGCCAGCGCGACGCCTGCCGCCGCGATGCGATCGCCGGTCACCAGCAGGTCGACGGGCGCCGCGCCCAGCGGGCGCACGTTGCGAAGAAGGAGCGAATCGGAAACGGGCATGAGAGAAGCCTCGCGACTGGGCGGCTAGCCCGCCTGGACCAACGGAAACTCGCGCGCCGCCAAGGCCCGGAAGCGGCTGGCGGCCGGACTCTCGGTGTCGGCCATGTAGGCGAGCGAGAGCCCGATCGAGGCCGTCGCCGGGAAATCCACGAAAGGCCGGTAGACGATCTTCTCGCTCACATAGCGCTGCATCACCGACGGCACCAGCGCCACGCCGAGACCGCTCTCGACCAGTGCGAGCACCGTCTGCACCTGGATGGCCTGCTGTGTCACGCGCGGAATGAAGCCGGCCTGCTGGCACGCGAACATGGCCGTGCCGTGAAGGCCGGAGGCCTGGCCGGCGGCATACATGATGAAGGACTCGCCGGCCATGTCCGACAGCTTGAGCATGCCCTTGCCGGCCAGCGGATTGCCGCGCGGCAGCGCTGCCACGTACTCCTCGCGCTCCAGCTGGAGCAGCGTGGCCCCGGTCGGCTGCATCAGGGGCACGCGCACGAGCCCGATGTCGAGCGACTTGTCTTCGAGCTGCTGCAGGATGCTCACCGACGTCGCTTCGCGCAGGATCAGTTCGACGCCGGGGTACTCGGCACGAAACAGCGGCAGCAGCTTCTGCAGCATGCCGTAGGTGGTGGAGCCGACGAAGCCGATCTGCAGCACGCCGCCGGTTCCCGCCAGCGTGCTCATCGCGGTCTCGCGCAACTGGTTGCCGTGGAAGAGCAGCTTGCGGGCCTCGATCAGCACCGCCTGCCCGGTGGGCGTGAGCAGGACGCCGGTGGACTCGCGGGTGAACAGCCGGGTGCCGAGCTCTGCTTCGAGTTTCTGGATCGAGACCGTCAGCGGCGGCTGCGCCATGTGCAGGCGCTCGGCCGCGCGGCGGAAGTTGAGCGTCTCGGCAAGAACGACAAAGTGGCGGATGCGTCGCAGGTCCATGGGCTTGGCTGAATCACTGGCGTCGAGCATAACGGAGCCCTCGCCCCTTGCCGCCCGTGCCGTGCCTGCGAGCCCGCCCACATCACCCCTTGAAGACAGCCGGGCGCTTGGCCAGGAAGGCTGCCACGGCCTCCTTGTGGTCGGCGGTCTGGTGCGACATCGCCTGGAAGGCCGAAGCCATTTCGAGCAAGGTGTCCAGGCGCGTGTGCATGGCCTCGCGCAGCAGCCGCTTGGTCAGGCGCACGGCGTGCGGCGGATTGGCCGCGATGCGCCGGGCCAGTTCGTTGGCGGTGGCGAGCAGCTGGCCGGCCGGCACCACGCGCGAGACCAGACCCCAGCTGGCCGCCAGTTCCGCGCCGATCACTTCGCCGGTGAACGACATCTCCGAGGCGCGCGACATGCCGACGATGCGCGGCAGCAGCCAGGCGCCACCGTCGCCGGGAATGATCCCGAGCTTGACGAAGCTCTCGGCGAACTTGGCGTGCTCCGATGCGATGCGCACGTCGCACATGCAGGCGAGGTCGAGCCCCGCGCCGATGGCGGCGCCGTTCACGGCGGCAATGATCGGCACTTCGAGGTTGAACAGCGCCAGCGGAAGCTTCTGGATGCCGGTGCGGTATTCCTGCCGGATCTGCATGCCCGAGACCTCGCCCGACGCCTGCCGCTCCATGTCGCGGATGTCGCCGCCCGAGGAAAAGGCCGTGCCCGCGCCGGTCAGGATCACCGCGCGCACGCTGCGGGCGTTGTGGATGCGGTCGATCGCGGCCAGGAAGTCCGGCACGGCGGAATTGCCCGTGAGCGGATTGCGGCGGCCAGGTTCGTTCATCGTCAGCGTGACGACGTGGTCTTGCTGCTCGTACAGGAGAAAGTCTGGCATCGCGGAAGGCCTCTTCAGGGTGTTGGACAGGCGGCCAGCGTAGGGCTTCAACCCCGACACGTCCAATATTGAATTTAACGATTTCAATACTTCATTGATATCACAAAGGAAAAGCTTCCCTATGGCGTTGCGACAGATCTCGATACCGATCGTATATCGCTTTTCGACTATTTAATATTGGACCGAACATGTAGCGCCACCCTATCCTCACGCCATCGACACAGGACAGGAAGCACACATGAAGACGGCATTGGGGCACCTCAAGGTGCTCGACCTGACCCGCATCCTCGCGGGCCCGTGGGCCACCCAGAACCTCGCCGACATGGGTGCCGAGGTGATCAAGATMGAGCGCCCCGGCGTGGGCGACGACACCCGCTACTGGGGCCCTCCCTTCCTCAAGGACGCCGAGGGCCGCGAGACCCGCGACTCCTCCTACTTCCTGAGCGCGAACCGCGGCAAGCAGTCGGTCACTGTCGACCTGGCGAAGCCCGAGGGACAGGAGATCATTCGCCAGCTTGCGCGCGACGCCGACATCCTGGTCGAGAACTACAAGGTCGGCACGCTCGCGCGCTACGGCCTGGCCTACGAAGACCTGCGCAAGATCAACCCGCGCCTGGTGTACTGCTCRGTCACGGGCTTCGGCCAGGACGGCCCGTATGCGGCGCTGCCGGGCTACGACTACGTGTTCCAGGGCATGGGCGGGCTGATGAGCATCACCGGCGTGCCCGACGGCGAGCCCGGCGCCGCCCCCATGAAGAGCGGCATCGCGATCAGCGACCTGCTGACCGGCATGTACGCCACCTCCGCGATCCTCGCGGCCATCGAGCACCGCCGCGTGAGCGGCGAAGGGCAGTACATCGACATGTCGCTGCTGGACTGCATCGTCACGATCAACTCGTACCAGGCGATCAACTACTTCCTCTCGGGCAAGATCCCGCAGCGCATGGGCAACGCGCACTCCAACATGGTTCCCTACCAGGTCTTCCGCTGCAAGGAAGGCGACATCATCATCGCGGTGGGCAACGACGCGCAGTACGCCGCCTTCTGCAAGGCGATCGACCGCCCCGCGCTGGCCGAAGACCCGCTGTACAGCACCACGGCGCAACGCAACCGCAACCGCGAGACGCTCATCCCGCAGGTGGCCGAGGCGATGCTGGCGCGCGCCATGGAAGACTGGGTTGCGCTGCTCGAGGCCCGCAACGTGCCCTGCGGCCCGATCCACAACATGAAGCAGGTGTTCGAGGACCCGCAGGTCACGCACCGCGAGATGCAGCTGTCGCTGCCGCACAGCGCGGGCGTCCAGGCGCCCAGCGTGGCCAACCCGATCCGCCTGTCGGAAACGCCGATCCGCTATACGCGCTCGGCACCCACGCTGGGCGAGCACAACAGCGCCGTCCTGGGCGACCGGCTCGGGCTGTCGGACGAACGCCTGGCCGAACTGAAAGCCATGGGCGTCGTGTAAGCGCGCCCACCCCAACCAAACGGAGACAAGATCATGAAGTTCACACCCCTTCGCACGGCGGCCATCGCCTCGCTGCTGCTCGTCGCCGGCTTCGCGGCCCAGGCGCAGCAGAAGACGCCGATCCGCTTCCTGGTGCCCTACCCGGCCGGCGGCGCCGCCGACCAGATCRCGCGGCTGGTGGCGCAGGACGCCTCGGTCATTCTCGGCGCGCCGATCATCGTGGACAACAAGGCCGGGGCCGCCGGCATGATCGCGGGCGACCTGGCGGCGCGCGCCGAGCCCGACGGCAAGACCTTCTTCGTCGGCTCGAACGCACCGCTGGTGATCAACGCGGCGCTCTACGCCAAGATGCCCTACGACCCGGAGAAGTCCTTCGTTCCGGTGTCGGGCATGGGCAAGTCGCCCCTGCTGCTGGTGACGCGCAAGGACCTGAGCGTCAAGAACGTGGCCGAGCTGATCGCGCTGGGCAAGAAGGAACCGGGCAAGCTGACCATGGGGTCGGCCAGCAGCGGCAACATCACGCACCTGGCGGGCGAATACGCCACCTCGCTGATGGGCTTCAAGGTCACGCACGTTCCGTTCACCGGCAGCGCGCCGGCCATCATGAGCATGATGGGCAACAACGTCGACATCATGTTCGACGCCCTGCCCTCGTCGATGCAGCAGGCCAAGGCAGGCAAGATCCATCCGCTGGCGATTCTCGACAGCGTGCGCTTCCCGCAGCTGCCGAACGTGCCCACGCTGAAGGAAGCGGGCTACCCGAAAGCGGAAGCCAGCGCCTGGTTCGGCGTGGTGGCGCCGGCGAACACGCCACCGGCCATCGTCAACGAAATGAACAAGGCCATCAACGAGGCGCTCAAGAAGCCCGAGCTGATCGAGAAGCTCCAGGCCATCGGCGCGCAGCCGATGCCCGGATCGCCGGAGGTCTTCGGCAAGTTCATCGCCGACGAGCGCACGCGCTGGATTCCACTGGCCAAGTCGCTGGGCGTGAAGGCGGACTGACACCATGGGCAAGAAAAGCTTCGACTCCATCCAGGCCCTCAAGGCGTTCGTGGGCGCGCCGCAGGTCACGGGCGACGCCATCACGGTCGACCAGGAAACCATCGACGTCTTCGCCGGCGTCACCCAGGACCGGCAGTGGATTCACACCGATCCGCAACGCGCCGCCACCGAGTCGCCCTTCAAGACCACCATCGCCCATGGGCTGCTGACGCTGTCGCTCATCACGGGCTGGTACCACCGCTGCTTCGAGTTTCCCAACCGGAAGATGGCGCTGAACTACGGCTTCGACAAGATCCGGTTCACCGGCCCGGTGCCCAGCGGCTCGCGGCTGGTCGGCAGCTTCCAGCTCGAGCGCGTCGACGACATCAAGCCCGACGAGGTTCGCTGCGTCTGGCACGTCGAAGTGCACGTCGAAGGCGCCGAGCGGCCGGTCATGGTCGCGACCTGGCTGATGCAGATCCGCTACTGAAAAGAATGAAAGGACAACCATGCCCGTTGTAGACATCTCCCAGGTGGGCGCGACGGCCGTGCTCACGCTCAACCGGCCCGCTCAGCGCAACGCGTTCGACTACGCCATGCGCGAGGAACTGGCCGCCGCCGTGGCGCGGGTGCGCGACGACGCGGCCGTGCGGGCGGTCGTTCTCACCGGCGCCGCCGGCCATTTCTGCGCGGGCGGCGACGTCAAGGTGCTGTCGGAGCAGCAGGGCCAGAAGCGCGACATCTTCGAAGGCCGCGAGCGCATCCGCAAGATTCACCGCTGGCTCGACGAGTTGATCGACCTCGAAAAGCCGCTGATCGCCGCCGTCGACGGCGTGGCCTTCGGCGCCGGCCTGTCGCTGGCGCTGTGCGCCGACTTCGTGCTGGCTTCGTCCCGCGCCACCTTCTGCAGTGCCTTCACGCGGCTCGGCTATGTGCCGGACACGGGCGCGATGTACCTGCTGCCGCGCGCCATCGGGCTCGCGCGCGCCAAGGAACTCGTCTTTACCGCGCGCGTGGTCGGTGCCGAAGAGGCGAAGACCCTCGGGCTGGTGCACACGGTGTGCGAGCCGGACACGCTCCTGCCGGCGGCGCTCGAGTTCGCGGCCCGTTTCCACAGCGCGCCGACCGAAGCGCTGGGCCTCGCGAAGAGCGTGATGAACCGCGCCTTCGAATCCGACCGGGGCGAGGTGTACGCGCAGGAGGCCATGGCGCAAGCCATCTGCCGCGAAAGCGAATTCCACGCCGAAGCCGTGCGCCGCTTCATGGCCAAGGAAGCACCGCTCTACCAATGGCCCGCCACGAAACCCTGACCCGGCAGCAAACCCCATGACCGACATTCGTCCCGAAGCAAGCTACTTCGCGCATCTCGCCGAAGGCAAGTTCATGCTGCAGCGCTCGCGCGCCAGCGGCAAGTACTTTTTCTACCCCCGCGTGGCCGAGCCGGTGACCGGTGCCCGCGACCTCGAGTGGGTCGAGGCGTCCGGCCGCGGCACGGTGCACGCCACCACGGTGGTGCGCGTCAAGCCGCCGCAGCAGCCGTACAACGTCGTGCTGGTCGACCTCGACGAAGGCCCCCGCCTGATGAGCCGCGTCGAAGGCATCGCGCCCGACGCGGTGCGCATCGGCATGAAGGTCCAGGCGCGCATCGGCCGGCAGGACGACAAGCCGATTCTTCTCTTTGACATTGCGCCGGACGCAGGGAGCCAGGCATGACCACGAACGACCGCTTTCCGCGCGGCAAATCGGCCATCGTGGCCGCAAGCACCTACGGCATGGGCGAATCGCCCGGCATGAGTTCGATGGACCTCGCCGTCTCGGCCAGCCTCGGGGCGCTCGACCAGGTTGGCCTCGCGCCGGGCGACGTGGACGGCCTCTTCATCGGCCTGCCCGACGACTTCCTCTCCGGGCTCACTTTCGCCGAGTACCTGGGCATCCAGCCGCGCCTGACCGAGAACAACCGCACCGGCGGCTCCGCCTTCCTCACGCATGCGATGTGGGCGGCGCTGGCGATCGAAGCAGGGCAATGCGATGTCGCGCTGATCGCCTACGGCAGCAACCAGCGCACCGCCTCGGGTGGTCTGGTCAGCGCGATGCGCCCCTCGGCCTACGAGGCGCCGTACAAGCTCGGGCGCCCCGTGGGGGCCTATGCGTTCGCCACCTCGCGCTACATGCACCAGTACGGGCTGAAGCGCGAGCAGCTCGGCGAAGTCGCCATCGCCGCGCGCCGGTGGGCGGCACTGAACCCCGACGCCTTCATGCGCGATCCGCTCACGATGGAGGACTACCTCCAGGCCCGCATGGTGTCGGACCCGATCAGCGTGCGCGACTGCTGCCTGGTGACCGACGGCGCCGCCGCCGTGGTCATGGTGAGCGCCGAACGCGCGAAACACATGGCGAAACGCCCGGTCTACCTGCTCGGCGCCGCGGCGGCCACGGACCATCGCGACATCACCTCGATGCCCGACCTCACGACCACCGCGGCCGTGCACTCCGGTGCGCGCGCCTTCGCCCAGGCCGGCGTCAAGCCCGCCGACATCGACGTGGTCGAGCTCTATGACGCCTTCACGATCAACACGCTCCTGTTCCTCGAAGACCTCGGCTTCTGCAAGAAGGGCGAAGGCGGCGCCTTCGTCGAAGGCGGCCGCATCGCACCGGGCGGCGCGCTGCCCGTGAACACCAACGGCGGGGGCCTCTCGTGCGTGCACCCGGGCATGTATGGCCTGTTCACCATGGTCGAAGCCACCCAGCAGCTGATGGGCCAGGCCGGCGAGCGGCAGGTGAAGGACGCGAAGCTGGCCGTGGCGCACGGCAACGGCGGCGAACTGTCGAGCCAGGCCACGCTGGTGCTCGGCACCGAAGAAACACTTTGAGTCAAAGACGAAGGAACCCGACATGAACGACGAATCCCTCTCGCTCGCGAACAAGAGCATCGTGGTGACCGGCGCGGCGCAAGGCATCGGCCGCGCCATCGCCGAACTGGCGCTGAAACTCGGCGCCACCGTCACGGCCGTCGACCTCAACGCCGGCGCGCTGGAAGCGTTTCGCGACGAAGCCGGCGCCGACCGCGTGCTGCCGATGGCCGGCAGCGTGGCCGACGAGGCCTTCGCGCAGCGCACCATCGACGAAGCCGTGGCCCGGTTCGGCGCCGTGCATGGTCTCGTCAACAACGCAGGCATCACCCGCACCGCGATGATCGAGAAGATGACCAAGGAGGAGTGGCAGCAGGTCATCGACGTGCACCTCACCGGCTCCTTCTTCTTCCTGCAGGCCGCGGGCCGCCACATGCTGGCCCGTGCGCGCGCGGGCGACAAGACCCAGGGCTCGATCATCAACATCTCGTCGGACGCCGGACGGCGCGGCACCATCGGCCAGATCAACTATGGCGCGGCCAAGGCGGGCCTGCTGGGCCTCACGATGTGCGCGGCGCGCGAGTGGGCCAAGTACAACGTGCGCGTGAACACCGTCGGCTTCGGCGTGGTCGAGACGCCCATGACCGAAACCATCCGCAGCGAGAAGTTCGCCGAAACCTACCGCGCACAGATTCCGCTCGGACGCTGGGCCGAGCCGGTGGAAGTCGCGCGCCCGGTGTGCTTCCTGCTCTCGGATGCGGCTTCGTACATCACGGGACAGCATCTGTCGGCCAATGGCGGCTACACGATCGGCCTCTGAGCACCGCCGGAGAACGCCTTGAGCCAACTGCTGTCCGCCTTCAGGCTTGCCGCCCTGCCCCCCGAAACGCAGGCGTTTCGCGAGGAGGTGAAGGCCTTTCTTCGCACCCACCTCGACGCTGCGCCGGCGGATGTTCGCGCGCGTTCGTGGATGGGGTTCAGCGCCAGCTTCAGCCGGAAGCTCGCCGCCCGCGGCTGGGTGGGCGTGACCCTGCCGGCCCCGKACGGCGGYGCCAGCCTCGATGCCTTCTCGCGCTTCGTGCTGGTGGAAGAACTGCTGGCCGCGGGCGCGCCGGTGTCCGCGCACTGGATCGCCGACCGCCAGAGCGGGCCGTTGATCCTGAAGTTCGGCACCGAGGCGCAGCGCGCCTTCTACCTGCCGAAGATCTGCGCTGCCGAGGCCTTCTTCTGCATCGGCATGAGCGAGCCCAACTCGGGCTCCGATCTCGCGAGCGTCGCCACCCGCGCGGTGCGCTGCGAAGGCGGCTGGCGCCTCAACGGCCGCAAGATCTGGACGACCAACGCGCAGCATTGCCACTACATGATCGCGCTGGTCCGGTCCTCCGGCGAATCGAAGGACCGCCAGCAGGGCCTGTCGCAGTTCATCGTCGACCTCTCGCTGCCGGGCGTGAGCGTGCGGCCGATCCGTGACCTGGCGGGCGATGCCCATTTCTCCGAGGTGCTGTTCGACGACGTGCTGCTCGCCGACGACGCGCTCATCGGCACCGAGGGCAGCGGCTGGGCACAGGTGAACGCCGAGCTGGCCTTCGAGCGCAGCGGACCGGAGCGCATCTATTCGAGCATCGTTCTGCTCGAGCACTGGATCGCCTGCCTGCGCCGCACGCCGGGCGCCTCGGTGCATGCCGCCACCATCGGCCGCTTCGCCGCCCACCTGGCCACGCTGCGCAACATGTCGATCGCGGTGACCACCAAACTGGTGAACGGCGAGAGCCCGGTGGTCGAGGCGGCGCTGGTGAAGGACATCGGCACCGAGTTCGAGCAGAGCATCCCGGCCGTCATCGAGGCGGCCATCGCCATGGACCCCGAAGGCGCCGTCGACCCCGAGCTGTACCGCGCGGTCGCCTACGTCAGCCAGGTGGCGCCCACCTTCTCCCTGCGCGGCGGCACGCGCGAGATCCTGCGCGGAATGATCGCGCGCGGTCTCGGCCTGCGCTGACCTCCGGCGAAAGAACCCTGACCATGTTTGCAGAAGCCATTGAAGACATCCTCCGCGACCAATGCACGCCGGCGGTGGTGCGCGCCATCGAGGCCGGCGGCTCGCCCGCGGCCTTGTGGAAATCCGTGGAGAGCGCCGGCTTTCTCGCGCTGCTGGCCCCCGAGGCCGAGGGCGGCGCGGAACTGCCGCTCGCGGAACTGTTCCCCGTGCTGTGCCATCTGGGCCGGTACGCCGTGCCGGTGCCGTTGGGCCAGAGCATCGTCGCGCGCGCGCTGCTGGGCAGCCGGCTGCCCATGCCGGACGGCATGGTCACGCTGGCGACCGCGCTGCGCCGCGACGCGGATGGAACGCTGCATTGCCCGTTGACGCCTTTCGGCGCCATCGCCGATGCCGTGCTGGCCCGGGACGGCGACGCCCTGCTGCTGCTGCCCTGCGCGGCGGCGCGGCGCACGCCGACCGGCGTCCATGGCAGCCTGGCCGCGTCGCTTTCGTGGACCAGCGATGCCGGCACGAGCCGGCTCGCCGATGCGGGCGCCGCCTTGCCCGCGTTCGCCGCCGCCCTGCATGCCGCCATGCTCGCCGGCGCCATGACCCGCATCTTCGAGATGACCCTGCAGTACTGCAACGATCGCGTGCAGTTCGGCAAATCGCTCGGCAAGTTCCAGGCGGTGCAGCACCAGCTGAGCGTGATGGCCGAGCACACGGCGGCGGCGGCTATCGCGGCCGAAGCCGCCTTCCGCGACGACGGCGAAGCGCCCCCGCTGCTGGCGTCGGCGATCGCCAAGTCGCGCGCCAGCGAAGCCGCGGTGCTGATCGCCGCGACCGCCCACGCGCTGCACGGCGCCATCGGCGTCACCGAGGAATACGACCTGCAACTGCTGACGCGCCGACTGCACGAATGGCGCATGGCGCATGGGTCGGAGGCGCACTGGAATCGGGTGCTGGGCGACCACCTGCTGGCCGGCGACGGCGCACTCACCGACTTCGTACGCGCCCTCTGAGTGCCCTGGGTCCTGCGGGGCCTGCGTCAGTTCCGGTGAGTCATCACGGCCGGCTGTAGATCGTCTTTCCTTCCTTGACGGTACGCAGCACCTGCAGCGCCCCCAGCGACTCGCGCGGCATCGTCATCGGATTGCCCGACAGCACCACGAAGTCCGCCAGCTTCAGCGCCTTGAAGGCGCCGAAATGGCTGGACTGATGGATGGCGATCACCGGGATGTCGGAGGCGACCTTGTCGAGATCGTCGCGGGTCGGATGGCGCTGCTCCTTCAGTTGCGAATCGTCGTAGCCGAAGCCGACCCACAACCCGAACTTGTTGGCGAACAGGGACTGCGGGCGACAATCGTGCGGCATTCTGCCCCGACGTCCTGACCGCAATGAGTTGACAGCCCCCCCCAACGCGGCAACAGTCGCAGCACCCACCGCAGGCAGGCTGGCGCCTGTTCGTTCCCCGCATGAGCACCCGGATCCGCACCATGGCCGATACAAAATTCGATTCCGACTCGCTGCCCCAGGAGGTGGTCTCGACGGCCGCCTCGGAGCTGTCGAGCCTGAGTCCCACCCAGGTCGAGAACGCCCTGACCCAGGCGCTGCCCCTGCCCGACATCATGTTCGGCGGGGCCGTGCTGGTCTTCGTGATCATGTTCCATGCCTTCTGGATCCGCATCATCACGAGCTCCTTTCTCAAGCGCTCGGCCGCCCTGGGCTCGCACGCCTCGCTGTGGCGCGCCGACCTGCTGTTCACGCTGACGGTGATGATGCTGCTCGCGCTGCACCTGGCGGAGGTGGTCGTCTGGTCGGCCGCCCTGATCTTCGGCCACATCATCGGCGAGTGGTCGACGGCGGCCTACTTCGCGGCGAACTGCTACACCGCGCTGGGCGAGCCGTTCTCGCTGCCGCGCGCCTGGCGCATGGTGCCCCCGATCATCGGGATGTCGGGCATCTTCGCTTTTGCTTGGACCGCCAGCGTGCTGGTCAATTTCGTGGCGCGCTACAACGACCTTCGCGCGCAGGTTCTCGCCGCCCCTCCCGGCAGCCAGGCCAAGCACCCGGTGCGCCCGTAGCGGTCCGCGTGCCCTGCGGCCGAGCTCAAGGCACAGCGTCCGGCGACCATGAGGTTCAGAGCAACGCCCCCGCCGACTCCAGCGCCGGCTTGACACTCTCCACCGCCCCGCCTCCATCGCACGGAATCAAGGCGCCCGAGATATAGCCCGCATAGGGCGATGCCAGGAACAACGCAAGGTTGGCGATGTCATCCAAGCTGCCGAAGCGCTTCAGCGGCACGGCGTTCTGTGCCGCGTCGCGCTCTGCCACCGAGGGCGCCATCAGCTTGCGGAAGCCTTCCGTGCCGTCGATCGGCCCGGGCGAGATCGAATTGATGCGCACGCCCTCCGCGCCCCACTCCAGCGCCAGCACGCGCGTGAGTTGGTCGACGCCGGCCTTGGCGGCGCAGGCATGCGCCTGGTAGCGCATCGGCACGAAGGACTGCGGCGCCGTGATGTTGATGACCGATGCGCCGGGCTTGCGCAGGTGCGCATGCGCCTGGCGCAGCACGTGGAAGCTGCCGACCAGGTCGATGTCGACCACTACCTTGAAGCCGTTGGACGACATGTCCTTGGCTTCGCAGAGGAAGTTGCCTGCCGCGCCCGACACCAGCACGTCGATGGGGCCGAATCGGTCGACCGATTCCTGCAGCGCGCGGCCCACCGCATCGAAGTCGCGCACGTCGGCGCACACGCCGTGCACCTCGCCGCCGTGACCGCGCAGCTCACCGATGGCGGCCGCCACGTTCTCGGGCTTGCGGCTGGCCACCGCGAGCCTGGCACCCTGGCGCGCGAACGCGTGCGCGATGCCGAAGTTGATGCCCGTGGTGCCGCCGAACACCACCACGTGCTTGCCAGTGAAATCGAAATCTACTTGCATAAGTCTTTGAGGAAGAATCAGGCGAACTGATAGCGCGGCGAGCCCGCAGCCGCCCGGCCGTAGAGCTCGAGCCTGCGGCTGCCCGCGAAGATCGACTTCGGCGTCAGGCCGTAGACCTGCCGGATCGAGTGGCTGAAATGGGTCGAGTCGGGGTAGCCGACATCGAGCGCGATGTTCGCCAGATTGGCGTTCTGCGTCACGTAATAGAGGACGCTGCGAGCCCGCTGCCAGGTCCGGAAGCTGCGGAACGGCGTGCCCACCTCGGCCTTGAACAGGTGCAGGAAGCGCGACACCGACAGGTGCGAGGCGTCGGCGCAGTCCTGCGCCGAGGTGTGGCTGTTGGGGTCGTCCTTGATGCGCGCGAGCGTGGCGCGGATGCGCCGATCGATGGCACGCGGCACCAGCGCCTCGCCGAAGAAGCTGTGGTCGAAGTCGGCCGTCTGCGGGAACTGCCGCGTGCTGCTGCAACGGAAGCGCTCGAGCGCGGCGCGCAACGCACGCAGCACCTCGTCGTCGCACACGAGGCCGCGCCCCTGCGCGATGAAGGCCGGCAGGCGCTTGCGCTCCACGCTGTCGGCCTCGATGAGGATGTTGCAGATCATGCGTTCGCCCGAGGCGATGCGATGCGGCACGTAGGGCGGAATCACCGACACCTCGGCCTCCTCCCAGGCGCCGCCTGCGACGCTGATGCGGTGCGGCTTGCTGAGCGACACGTAGATCGAATAGGCGCCGAAGGTGCGCACCGAGGGCTCGCCGAGCAGGCCCACGTAGAGCACGCGATCCGCGTTCAGCCACATGAGCGGCTCCTGCCGCGCGGGGGCGGTGCCGCGCACGGCGATGGAGGATGCGGAAGAGTCGAGTTCGATGTGCATGGTTGTCTCCTTGCTTCAGTCTGCCGAATCTGGGTGCCACGGGGCGGCTGCTAGCGATACTTCTTGAGCTCCAGCTGACCGATCTGGTTGCGGTGCACTTCATCGGGGCCATCGGCCAGCCGCAGCAGGCGCGCGGTGGCATAGGCCGAGGCGATGCCGTGGTCGTTGTTGGTGCCGCCGCCGCCGAAGGCCTGGATGGTCCAATCGATCACCTGGCAGGCCATCTTCGGCGCCGCCACCTTGATCATCGCGATCTCTGCCTTGGCGATCTTGTTGCCGACCGTGTCCATGCGGTGCGCCGCGTTGAGGGTCAGCAGCCGGGCCTGCTCGATCAGGATGCGCGACTCGGCGATGCGCTCGACCGTCACGCCCTGCTGCGCCACGGGCTTGCCGAAAGCCACGCGCGTGAGGCTGCGCTGGCACATCAGCTCGAGCATCTTCTCGGCCAGGCCGACCAGCCGCATGCAGTGGTGGATGCGCCCCGGCCCGAGCCGGCCCTGAGCGATCTCGAAGCCACGGCCTTCGCCGAGCAGCATGTTGGAGGCCGGCACGCGCACGTTCTCGAACGTGACTTCCGAGGCGCGGTCGGGCACGCCGTAGAAGCCGAACACCGCGATCGGCCGCACCACGGTGACGCCGGGCGTGTCGAGCGGCACCAGGATCATCGACTGCTGCTTGTGGCGGTCGGCGTTGTCGGGGTCGGACTTGCCCATGAAGATGCAGATCTTGCAGCGCGGGTCGGTGGCGTTGGTGGTGTACCACTTGCGGCCGTTGATCACGTAGTGGTCGCCGTCGCGCACGATGCTCGACGCGATGTTGGTGGCGTCGCTCGAGGCCACGTCGGGCTCGGTCATCGCGAAGCAGGAGCGGATCTCGCCGGCCAGCAGCGGCACCAGCCACTGCGCCTGCTGCTCGGGCGTGCCGTAGCGGGCCAGCACCTCCATGTTGCCGGTGTCGGGCGCCGAGCAGTTGAAGACCTCGGGCGCCAGGTGCGAGCGGCCCATGATCTCGCACAGCGGCGCGTACTCGAAGTTGGTCAGGCCGGCGCCATGCGAGGACTCGGGCAGGAACAGGTTCCACAGGCCGGCCGCGCGGGCCTTCGGCTTGAGCTCTTCGAGCACCGGGGCGACCTTCCACGGGCCCAGTTCCTCGGCCTCGCGGTAGTAGCGCTTCTCGTTCGGGTAGATGTGCTCGTCCATGAAGGCGGCGAGGCGTTTTTGGAGGTCCTGGACYTTGGGGGAGAACTCGAACACAGCTGACTTTCGGATGAGGTGGAGGAAGGAACGCGTCAGGCCGGCGCCGGGCCGCCCCAAGGCGGCCTGCGGCCCCCTCGGGGGGCAGCGACACACGAAGTGAGGAGCGTGGGGGTCACGTGAATGCGGTCCGGGGAAAGTGGGCCTCGACCTGCCGCCACGCGGCCTCTGCGATCGGCTTCGCGCGGGCGCCGGTCTCGCGCGCCTCGGCGCTCGACGCCGTGCCGTCGTGCGAGCGTTTCAGGATGCCCTGCAGGATGGCGGCGAGCCGGAACATCGCGTAGGCCAGGTAGAACTCCCAGTGCGCCGGGTCGACCGGCTCGCGGCCGACCCGGCGGCAATAGGCATCGAGGTAGGCGCGCTCGCTGGGGATGCCGAGCGCCGCGAAGTCGGCACCGGCCATGCCGCGGAACTGCTGCGCACCCAGCCGCCACGGCAGCGCGTGGTAGGCGAAGTCGGCCAGCGGGTGGCCCAGCGTGGACAGTTCCCAGTCGAGCAGCGCCAGCACGCGCGGCTCGCTCGGGTGGAAGATCATGTTGTCGATGCGCAGGTCGCCGTGGAAGAGGCAGGTCTCGTCCCCGGCGGGGACGTTCGCCGGCAGCCATTCGATCAGGCGCTCCATCGCGGC
Source organism: Variovorax sp. P1_H12_2 (assembly GCF_056405335.1). Classification (NCBI taxonomy): domain Bacteria; kingdom Pseudomonadati; phylum Pseudomonadota; class Betaproteobacteria; order Burkholderiales; family Comamonadaceae; genus Variovorax; species Variovorax sp. P1_H12_2. Next base: position 1,088 of record NZ_JBFUCI010000082.1, on the reverse strand, counting down.
GATCGCCTCGACGCCGTCGGGCCCGGCCACCGTCGCCTGGTACTGGCGCGTCCAGCGCGCGATCTGGCGCTCGAAGAAGGCGCCGGGCCGCCCGTAGTCGGCCAGGCCGACCGCAGCGACATCCACCCGGTGCAGCGCCGCTACCACGCGGTTCATCTCGTCGTAGATGGCGCCGCGCTCGGCCACCTGCATGCCGGGCAGCGCCGGATCCCACAGCACGCGGCCGTCGACGAAATCCATCACGTAGAACGGCGTGCCGACGACTTGCGGGTCGTCGCAGAAGCAATGCACGCGGGCCACCGGCACGTCGGTGCCGCCCAGGGCATGCAGCACGCGGTACTCGCGGTCGACCGCATGCGCGGAGGGCAGCAGCACGCCGTCGGGCTGCTTGCGCAGCACGTAGCGGGCACCGGCGGCATCGCTCAACAGATAGGTGGGGTTGGACTGGCCGCCCTTGAAGCGGGTGGCCGTCAGCGGGCCGCGCAGGCCGGGCAGCCGAGCTTCGAGCCAGGCGGCCAGGCAGGCTGTGTCCAGGGCCCACGGGGCCGTTTCCGGAGACATCGCGCTCACGAGGAAGGTCCTTGCATGCGGCCCATCGTAGGCCACATTGTCTGACAATGCATCAGGGTTTGTCCGACACTATCGCCCGATAAATCGAGGGCTTCTCTTGGCCGAGAAGGCCTTGACACCCTCCTCGGCGTCGGCCGTGGCGCCCGAGGCGACCATGCCGCGGTGCTCGAGATCCAACTGCGCTTCCAGCGAACGGGCGCCCGCACCGTCGAGCAGGGCCTTGGTCCGCGCCAGCGCCGCGGTGGCGCCGGCGGCGAGCGCCTCGACCAGCGAGAGCGCGCGGGCTTCGAGCTCATCGTCCGCGTGGACCTGCGATACGGCGCCGATGGCCAGGCATTCGCGCGCCGTCAGCGGCTGGTTGGTGAGGAAGATCTCCTTGGCACGCGCGGCACCCACGCGGCGCGCCAGCAGCCAGGACGATCCGGCGTCGGGTGTGAGGCCGATCGCGGAGTAGCCGCCGCGCAGCTTCATCGACTCGGCCGCAAGCACGATGTCCGCGCTGAGCGCGAGGCCGATGC
>NZ_JBFUCI010000081.1:0-18393 GCF_056405335.1 Variovorax sp. P1_H12_2 | reverse complement strand
ACATCATGCGCGGCTGCTTCGGCGGCTGCACCTTCTGCTCGATCACCGAGCACGAAGGCCGCATCATCCAGAGCCGCTCGGAAGACTCGATCATCAAGGAGGTCGAGGCGATCCGCGACAGCGTGAAGGGCTTCACCGGCACCATCTCCGACCTCGGCGGGCCGACCGCCAACATGTACCGCATCGGCTGCAAGTCGCCCGAGATCGAGTCGGCCTGCCGCAAGCCCAGCTGCGTGTATCCGGGCATCTGCCCGAACCTCAACACCAACCACGATCCGCTGATCAAGATCTACCGCCGGGCGCGTGCGCTCAAGGGCATCAAGAAGATCCTGATCGGTTCGGGCCTGCGCTACGACCTGGCCGTGCAGTCGCCCGAGTACGTCAAGGAGCTGGTGCAGCACCATGTCGGCGGCTATCTCAAGATCGCGCCCGAGCACACCGAGCAGGGCCCGCTCACCAAGATGATGAAGCCGGGCATCGGCAGCTATGACAAGTTCAAGCAGATGTTCGAGAAGTACTCGGCCGAGGCGGGCAAGAAGCAGTACCTGATCCCGTACTTCATCGCCGCCCATCCGGGCACCAGTGACGAGGACATGATGAACCTCGCGATCTGGCTGAAGAAGAACGGCTTCCGCGCCGACCAGGTGCAGACCTTCTATCCGTCGCCGATGGCCACCGCGACCACGATGTACCACACCAACAGGAACCCGCTGCGCAAGATCACGCGCGAGAGCGAGACCGTGGACATCGTGCGCGGCGACAAGCGCCGCCGGCTGCACAAGGCCTTCCTGCGCTACCACGACGCCAACAACTGGCCGCTGCTGCGCGAAGCGCTGAAGTCGATGGGCCGGGCCGACCTGATCGGCAACGGCAAGCATCACCTGATCCCGACCTGGCAGCCGCTGACCGACGGCAGCTACCAGAGCGCCCGGCGCAAGAACTCGACCGCGGTGGCTGCCAAGCCGGCGGCGCCGGTCAAGGGCCGCATCCTGACCCAGCACACCGGGCTGCCGCCGCGCGACACCGGGGCAGGGCGGCCGAAGCCCTCCGCGGGCAAGGCGGCGWTCCGCAAAGGTCGCTGAGAGGACTGCGCCGCGGCCCCTGTATCGTGTTGGCATGAACAGACTGCCGGCTCCTTTCCCGCTCTGGTGTCGAATCGGCCTCTGGCTGGCGCTGTGCGCGTGGGCCTCCGGCGCGCAGGCAGCGCTCGAGGCGGGCTCCGCCCAGGCCCTGCGCGCGCTGCACCACAAGCTCGGCGGCCAGTTGGCCCACAGTCCCTTGAAGCGGCCAGTCGTGCTGGATTCGGCCGAGACCGACGGCGGACTCCAGGGTGACGTCTACGCCGTCGTCGATCATTCGCTGGAGGAGGTGCGGCGCGCCCTCGAACAATCGTCGCAGTGGTGCGACATGCTGCTGCTGCACATCAACAACCGGCGCTGCCGAGTCGCCCGCGGACCCGGGGGCGACACGCTCACGCTCAGCGTGGTGCCACGCTACGACAAGCCGATCGAGCAAGCCTTCGAACTGTCCTTCGTGCACCGCGCGCCGCAGGCCGCGCGCGACTACCTGCTGGTGGACCTGTCGGCGGAATCCGGTCCGATGGGCACCAGCAACTATCGCGTGATGCTCGAAGCCGTGCCGCTCGGGGAGCACCAGACCTTCCTGCATTTCGCCTATGCCTACGACCACAACGTGGTGGCGCGGCTCGCCACCATGGCCTACCTCGCGACTTTCGGCAGCGAGAAGGTCGGCTTCACGGTGATCGGCAAGAATCCGAATGGCGATCCCGAATACATCCGCGGCCTGCGCGGCCTGGTGGAGCGCAACGCAATGCGCTACTTCCTGGCGCTCGATGCCTACCTCGATGGCCTGGCCGTGCCATCGGCCGAGCGCGACACCCAGCGCCTGAACCGCTGGTTCGAGGCGGTCGAGCGCTACCCGACGCAGCTTCACGAAATCGATCGCGTGACGTACCTCGGCATCAAGCGAGAGGATCGCCAGCGCGACGCGGCGGCGCCCGCGCGCTGAATTCAGCGCAGCACCAGCACCGGCGTATGCGAATGGGTCAGCACGTGCAGCGTTTCGCTGCCCATCAGCAGGCGCTTGATGCCGCGACGGCCGTGCGAGGCCATCACGATCAGGTCGCAATGGTGGACCCGCGCGGCCTCGATGATGGCTTCGGACACCCCCTCGGCCCGCACGATGATGGCCGTGGTGCTCTTGACGCCCCGGGAATCGGCCTTGGACTTGACCGCGTCGACCACCCGCTGGGCCTCGATGTCGGCCTGTTCGCGCAGACGCGAGACCTCCATCTGGCTGAGCAGCAGCGACCCTTCGAAGTAGCCGGCGGTCTGGTGATGGACCACCTTGACGGCGAACAGCTCCGCCTGCGTCAGGATGGCCAGGTCGATGGCGCTGGACACGGCCTGTTCCGACAGCTCGGAACCGTCGGTGGCGACGAGGATGCGTTCGTACATGACGGAACTCCCGGGCGAGCGGGACCCGCCCCCTGATTCAGATTACTGCGCGCATCGCGCGGCTGCAAGGCGCAGCCCCCGTTCTAGGCAAGCTTGCCTAGCCCCGCCGGCCCCAGGCCTCGTACAGGTCTTCGCCCTCGGGCCGCACCGGCAGGCTGACGAGCTTCATTTCGCGCTGCTCGAGCGGCCTGGCCAACTCGACGTAGCCCCGAGCGGCCGACAGGTCGTAGGGCTCGCCATCCTCGTTCGAGTAGGCGTAGTAGACCTCCTTCACGCCCGCCAGGTACATGGCCGTGAGGCACATGGGGCAGGGATAGCCGCTCGCATAGACCGTGCAGCCGCTGAGGTCGGTGCTCTTCAGGGCCCGGCCGGCCGCGCGCACGGCCTGCATCTCGGCATGGGCCGAAGGGTCGCACAGCGCCTCCACCTCGTTGACGCCGGTGGCCACCACGCGGCCCTCGCGGGCGATCACCGCGCCGAACGGCCAGGTCTTGCGCTGGCGCACGTTCTCCATGGCGAGCTGGATGGATTCGAGCAGGTATTTCTCGGCGTCTGTCTTCGTGGTCATGGGATGTCGCTTGAGCGTGGGATGAATCGGCTGCCGTGGCAGGCCGGTCTGAACAAGGGCGGGGTCAGGCCTCTTTCGGCGGCTGCCTGCGGGCGATGAACACGATCACCAGCACGGCGGCCAGCAATTCGATCGCGGCGACCAGATACAGGCCCGGCGCCACCCGCCCGGTCGCGTTCTTGATCAGGCCCATTGCATAGGGGGCGCCGAAGCCCGCGAGGTTGGAGATCGAGTTGATCAGCGCCACGCCGACCGCGGCGGCACCACCGCTCAGGAACATGTTCGGGAACTGCCAGAACACCGGGATCGCGCTCATGGTGCCGACCAGGGCCAGGCCCATCGCGAGCAGCGGCACGATGGCGGGCAACCCCGGCAGGCCGAGCGCCAACGCCAGCAGCAGCATGCCGGCGGCGCCGCAGATCGCGGCACCGCTGAAGTGCCAGCGCAGTTCGCCGCGGCGGTCGGAGTTGCGGCCGTTCAGGATCATGCCGGCGGCGCCGAACAGGTAGGCCGCGCCGGCAATCCAGCCGATCGCCATCGGCGTCACGAAGCCGGTTTCCTTGATGACGGTGGGGATCCAGAAGGTCAGCGTCGAATTGGCGCACAGCAGGCAGAAGAAGATCGCGATCAGCAGCCACACCTTCGGGTGGGTGAAGAGCTGGCGCCAGTCGCTGCCGCGGTCGCCGAGCCGGCGGTTGTCGAGCTCGAGTTCGTGGCGCACGACGCGCTTTTCCTCGTCGCTGAGCCAGCGCGCCTGCTCCGGCCGGTCGGTCATGTAGAACCAGGCGAAGACGCCGGCCAGCACCGAGGGGATGCCTTCGAGCACGAACAGCCACTGCCAGCCGTGCCAGCCGTGGACGCCGCCCATCGAGGTCATGATCCAGCCGGCGATCGGGCCGCCCAGCACGCCCGCGATCGCCGAGGCCGACATGAAGGTGCCGAAGGCCTTGGCGCGGCGCTGCGAGGGATACCAGTAGGTCAGGTACAGGATCACGCCCGGGTAGAAGCCGGCCTCGAAGGCGCCGAGCAGGAAGCGCAGCAGGTAGAACTGGGTCGGCGTCGTGACCCAGGCCTGCATCATGCAGACCAGGCCCCAGCCGATGGTGATGCGCATCACGGTCTTCTTGGCGCCGATCTTCTGCAGCAGCATGTTCGACGGCACCTCGAAGAAGAAGTAGCCAAGGAAGAAGATGCCGGCTCCTAGCCCGTAGACCGCCTCGCTGAAGCGCAGGTCGTCGAGCATCTGCAGCTTGGCGAAGCCGATGTTCACGCGGTCGAGCCAGGCCAGTACCCAGAGCGCGCCCAGGAAGGGCAGCAGCCGCCACGAGATCTTGCCGTAGGTCGCGTCGACCTTGTCCTGGGAGGCGATGGCGCCGGGCAGCGCCATGTCGTGTGCACTCATGTCTCAGCTCCTTGTTCTGGCCGGATTCGGCTGCGCCAATGTTGGCCGCTTGGGCCCCTGTGCGAAACTGGGCAGCCGCAATAGGGCACATAGCAATGTCGATATCCGGAGTCTGAACCACCGTGTCGCGCGCCGATGATCCGTTCGAGACCTATCTGCTCAGGGTGCTTTGCGCCTTGATGGCCGACCAGAGCGTCTCGCGCACTGCGATCCGCATGAACCAGTCCCAGCCGGCCATCAGCGCCGCGCTCAAGCGGCTGCGGGAGATCTTCGGGGATCCCCTGCTGGTGCGCGACAAGAACACCATGGTGCCCACCCCGCGCGCGCTGGCGGCGGCGGCCCAGGCGCGGGCTGCGCTGGCGCTGATCGACGGCCTCGTGAGTTCGGGCGAGCGCTTCGATCCGGCGACCACCGAGCAGGCTTTCACGATCGCCATGCCCGACTACCTGGCGCCGCCTTTCCTGGCCCACGTGGTGCGGACCTTCCGCACCGAGGCGCCGCGCGCGCGGTTGACCGCCATGCCGCTCGGCCCGCAGTTCGACTACGAGCGGGCCCTGCAGGACGGCGCGGTCGACATCGTGATCGGCAACTGGCCGAGCCCGCCCGAGCATCTGCACATCTCGACGCTGCTGGAGGACGAGGTGGTGTGCGTCCTCGCGCGCGAGCATCCCTGGGCGGCCGAAGGCGCGCTCACGCTCGAGCGCTATCTGCGGGCGGCGCACGTGGTGCCGATGCCGTACTCGATCGGCCAGCGCGGCGTGGTCGAGTCGGGTCTCAACACGATGCGGGTCGGCCGCGACCGGCGCGTGGAGTGCCCGTACTTCGGCCTGGCGCCGAGCCTGCTGCCCGGCACCGACCTGATCATGACCACCAGCCGCCATTTCGCGCAGTACCACGCCGAGCGCCTGGACATCGCGATCGTGCCTTCGCCGATCCCGCTTCCGGCGATGCGTTTCTACCAGTTGTGGCACTCGTCGCAGCACCGCGCGGCAGCGCACGTCTGGCTGCGCGGCGTGCTCACGGCCGCGTCGCGCACGCTGGCGCAGCCATCGGCCCGGCTGCACTGAGCCAGAGCAATCCCCGGGCCCTTTGCTATGCGCCGTATAGCGCCGTGCGTCTTCAGGCGCGCGTGACGCGTTCCTACACTGGGTGCATGTCCACACTGCAAACCCACCTCGACCTGAGCGCCGTCAATGCGATGGAGCGCAGTGCATTCACCGCCGCCCTGGGCGACATCTTCGAGCACTCTCCCTGGGTCGCCGATGCGGCGTGGGCGGTGCGCCCCTTCGGCTCGGTGCGGGCGCTGCACGAGGCCATGATGGACGGCGTCCGGGCCAGCGGCAGGGCCCGGCAGATCGAGTTCCTGCGCGGCCATCCGCCCTTGTCGGGCAGCGCGGTGCGCGCCGGTTCGATGACCTCGGATTCGATCGCCGAGCAGAAGAGCGCCGGGCTGGAGGCCCTGTCGGCGACCGAAGAGCAGACCCTGGACCGCCTGAACCGCGCCTACGAGGCGCGCCATGGCTTCCCGTTCATCGTCTGCGTGCGGCACTACACGCGGGCGGGCGTCTTCGCGGAGTTCGAGTCGCGCAGCCTGCGCGAGCCGGCACAGGAACTCGCCGAGGCGCTGCGCCAGGTCGGCTTCATCACGCGGCTGCGCCTCGTGGCGCGGGTCAGCGCCTGACCAGCGGGCAGTTCGAATCGGCCAGCGGCGCGAAGGCCCTGTCGCCCGGGATCGTCTCGAGCACCTTGTACAGATCCCACTCGCCCTTGGACTCCGCCGGTGTCTTGACCTGCACCAGCAGCATGTCGTGCACCATCTTGCCGTCGGCGCGCAACTGGCCATTGCGGATCACGGCGTCGTCGAGCCTGGCCGAGCGCAGCTTGGCGAGCACCGCGTCGGGCTCGTCGGTGCCGGCGGCTTCGATGGCCTTGAGGTAGCTCAGCACCGCCGAGTAGACCGCCGCCTGCATCATCGTCGGCATCTTGCGATGCACGGCCTGGAAGCGCTGGCCGAAGGCGCGCGAGCGCTGGTCGTAGTCCCAGTAGAAGCCGTTGGTGAGGATCATGCCCTGCGCATTCGCGAGGCCCATGCCGTGGATCTCGGTGATCAGCGACAGCAGCGGAGTGAAGGTCTGCTTGCCGCCGCGCACCATCGCGAACTGCGAGGCCTGCTTCACGGTGTTGAGCGTGTCCAGTCCCGAGTTGGCCAGGGCGATCACCTGGGCGCCGGAGTCCTGCGCCTTCAGCAGGTAGGAGGACTGGTCGGACGAGTTCAGTGGATGGCGTGACGACCCGAGCACCTTGCCGCCGGATCGGGTGATGATCGCGGTGGCGTCCTTCTCGAGCGCATTGCCGAAGGCGTAGTCGGCGGTGATGAAGTACCAGCTGTTCATGCCCTTCTTGATGAGCGCGGGCACGGTGGTATTGGCGAGCGAGAAAGTGTCGTACATCCAGTGCACGCTGTGCGCGGTGCACTGGTCGTCGCTGATGGTGGAGGCGCCGGCACCGGTGACCATCGCGAGCTTCTTCTTCTCGTCGGCGATGCGGGTCACGGCCAGCGCGACGTTGGAGTAGGTCAGGTCGGTGATCATGTCGACCCTGTCCTGGTCGAACCACTCGCGCGCCTTGGTGGCGCCGATGTCGGTCTTGCCCTGGGAGTCGGCCGAGACCAGCTCGATCGGCATGCCGAGCACCTTCCGGTCCTTCGAGAACTCGTCGATCGCGAGCTGCGCCGCCACGATCGAGCCCTTGCCCGCGTTGTCGCTCGAGACGCCCGAGAGGTCGGTCAGCACGCCGATCTTCACGACGTTGTCCGAGATCCGGGCTTGGGCCGCGGCGCCGGCGCCGAGCGCGGCGAGGGCGATGGCCACGGCGAAGCGCCGCAGCCCTGGGTTCATCCGATCCATGCAGGTCTCCTTTGTTGTTCGAGCGGCCAGTTTATGYGGGGCACGATTTCACGGCGGCGTCACAAACTTCCGTACTAATGCCCGGGCTCGCGCGCGGTGCGCGGGCATCACTGTGCAGGAACAAGAATGAACGAGCGATCGAGGATGACGTGGCTGGCGGCGGTGGGGGCCGGCCTCGTGGTGGCCGCATGCGGCGGTGGCGGCAGCGGCGGCAGTTTCGTGCTGCCCACGGGCGGCACGGGAGGCACGGGCGCCGGCGGCGGCACAGCCATCGGTGGCGGCACTGCTGCAACGGTACCGAGTGTGGCCGGCGTCTTCCTCGACGCGGCGGTCGAAGGCCTGGACTATGTCGCGGGGACGGCCCCCAAGGCGGTCACCTCGGCCAAGGGCGAGTTCGCCTGCAAGGCGGGAGAGACCGTGAGCTTCAGCCTCGGCGCGTTGGCGCTCGGCAGCGCCGCCTGCGGCAGCACCCTCACGCCGCTCTCGCTGGCGGGGCAGCAGGCCACGCCCGAGGGCTTGAAGGCCGATGCGGTGGTCAACCGCCTGATCGCGCTGCAGAGCTTCGACGAGGACGGCGACCCGTCCAACGGCATCCGCATCGCGGACGCGCTCAAGGGCGCATTGAAGGCCGGCGCGCTCGACTTCGCGGCTCCGGCGGCGAGCTTCGACAGCGCATTCAACACCTTGCTCGCGGCGCTGCCGGGCCCCTATGCCACGCGGGTGTCCGATGCCAATCGGCGCGCGCTGGCGCGCGAGCACTTCGAGAACACGCTGGCCGCCCAGCTCGGCGCCCCGGTGGTCGAGACCTCGACCCAGACCCATGCGCTGGGCGCCATTGCGGTGAGCGTCACCCGCCACCAGTTGCAGGCCGACGCGAAGTTCAACGTGCCTTATGAAGGCGCCAACGAGAAGACGCGCGCCGATTTCCCGAAGGGCTTCCTGCCGGCCTACGGCTCCGGCCTGGCGTTCAAGGGCACGGCGGCCGATGGCGCGCTGGAGTTCTACGCCATCACCGACCGTGGCCCCAACGGCGATGGCCCGACCGCGCCGGTGCCTGGCGGCGCCGGTGTCAATATCAGCAAGGTGTTTCCGGCGCCGTCCTTCGCGCCGAGCTTCGGACTGGTCACGGTCGGCAAGAGCGGTGCCGTGCTGCAGACGAGCGTCGCGCTGAAGCAGGATGCCACTCGCAGAATCAGCGGCCTGCCTCCGCAGTCGGGCGTGGGGGCCACCGGCGAGACGCCGCTGACCGACGCCTACATCTTCGATCCGGCCAAGGCGAACTTCGACGCCAACGGCCTGGACCCCGAGACATTGGTGCTCGACAAGGCCCGCAAGGTGCTCTGGAGCAGCGACGAATACGGTCCTTTCATCGTTCGCATCAACATCGACAGCGGGGTCATCGAGAAGAAGTACGCGCCGGGCAGCGGCGCGGCGGACCTGCCTGCGGTGCTCGCGCTGCGGCGCCCCAACCGCGGCATGGAAGGTCTGACGCTCGACGTCGCCAGCGGCCGGCTGCACGGCTTCCTGCAGAGCCCGATCGACCCGAAGGACGGCGCCGGCAAGTCGATCCAGGCCTTGCCGCCCGGCGGCAAGAAGACCGACGTGCGCCATCTCGCGAAGTTCACGCGCTGGCTCGAGTTCGATCCGGCCACCGAGCGCTCGAAGCTCTACGCCTACCCGATCGACGGCAGCCAGTACGACAAGGACCGCACCGGCAACGCCAAGCTCGGCGATGTCGTGAGCCTGGGCAATGGGCGCTTCATCGTGATCGAGCAGGGCGCGCGCAAGAGCGATGCCAAGGTGTTCAACAAGCTGGTGCTGGTCGAGATCCCGGCCGATGCGACCGACATTGCCGCACTCGATCACAACCTCGAGATCAGCAGCATCACGCAGGCGGCGTCCGGCGGTGCCGACTGGTCGAGCGTGGTGACGCTGAAGAAGACCGATCTGCTCGACCTCAACGCGCTCGGCTGGCTGGCCGAGAAGGCCGAGGGCCTGACGCTGGTGGACGAGCACACGCTGGCGCTCGTCAACGACAACGACTTCGGGGTCGCCACCACGCTGCTGGATGCCAGCGGCCAGCGGGTGGCCGGCAGCATCGAGGATTGCACCGTGGATGCCGCCGGCGCGATCGTGAGCGGCTGCCCGGCGGGCGTCGTCGGCGCACGCATCACACGCGGAAGCGACCTTGAACGGCCGACGCGGCTCTGGCTCCTGCGCTTCGCGCGCAAGCTGACCGACCTGAAACTGCCGGCCCCCTGAGGTCACTCGGCCCTGACCCTGGAGCGTGCCGGCGCGGAACCCGGGGTCGCGCCGCGGAGTCGAAGAAGGCTCGGCCTCGACAGGAGACGCCATGCCCCGACGCCTGACTTCCACACTCGCGGCGATCGTCGTCGCCGCCGGCGCATCGGCGGCGGCTTCCGCTGCCGCACTGTCGGTCGTTTTCGTCGATCCGGACAGGTTCACCGATGCCGCGTATTCGCATCCCCACGGCACCGAGCAGCAGCGCGCTGAAGTACTGCGCGACATCGAGCGGCACCTGCGGCAACTGGTCGAGCGCGACCTGCCGGCGGGCGACGCGCTGCGCATCGAAGTGCTGGACATCGATCTGGCCGGGTGGTTCGAGCCGTTTCGCTTGCGCACCGGCACCGATGTGCGAGTCCTGCGCGACATCACCTGGCCGCGCATCCAGCTGCACTACACGCTGACGCGCGGCGACCGGGTGATCGCGAGCGCCGAGGAACAGGTGGCCGACCTGAACTACCTCATGACGGTCAATCGCTATGGATCCAGCGACCGGCTGCGCTACGAGAAGGCGATGCTGGACGACTKGTTCCGCCGGCGCATCGCGGTCCAGGCTCGGCAGGACTGACGCAGCCGGGTGTTCCTGTTCCTGATGAGCGGGACGGGCGGCTGCCGGCCGGGGGGTCCGCGCGCGAAATTTAAGGTTTGATGAGGGATTGCGTAAGCAATTCTTAGCGGCGCGCGCGGGCGTGGATTCCTAGACTTCTTTTCCAGCAGGCAGGCGCACGGTGCGCCCGCCGCTGAACCGAAAAGAGGACCCCATGAACATCGATCAGCGCGAACTGCGCCATGTCGCGGAGGCCGCAGCGCCCCGTGTCGATTTGTATGCCGGCATTCACAAGGCGTTGCGCGCGCTGATGGCCGACACCCTGCTGGCCGTCGGGCGGATGGACAGCGACGATGCGCTGGAGCTTGCGCAAGTCACTCAGCGGGTGCTCGAACTGCTCGATTTCTGCCGCTCCCACCTGCGGCACGAGAACGAGTTCGTCCACACCGCGATCGAGGCCCGCGCGCCCGGCGCCAGCGGCAAGATCGCGCATGAGCACGACGAGCACCTGCAGGCCATCGTCGCGCTGGCCGGCGAGACCACGGCCCTGCTGCAATGCGCGCCCGCGGCCCGGGCCGCCGGCACGCTGGCGCTGTACCGCGCGCTGGCGCTGTTCGTTGCCCACAACTTCGAGCACATGCATGTCGAGGAGACCGCCCACAACGCGGTGCTGTGGGCCCGCTACACCGACGCCGAGCTGATCGCGATCGAGAACGCGCTGGTGGCCGCGATCCCGCCGGAGGAGATGATGTTCGTGCTGCGCTGGATGGTGCCGTTCATGAACCCGGCCGAGCGCGCCGCAATGCTGGGCGACATGCGCGCGCATGCGCCGGCGCCGGCCTTCGCCGCGGCGCTGGACGTGGTGCGCCCGCATTTGCGCGAGCGCGAATGGACCAAGCTCAGCGCCAGCCTGGGCCTGCCGGCGGTGCCGGGACTGGTGCAGGGCTGAGTCCCGGCTCAGCCCGCGATCTCGGTCAGCGCGACCGGCCGCGCGATGCGCAGCTGGAAGCGGCCGCGGCCGGTCTTCTCGATCCGGATGTGCGGGCTGTTCTCCTGCAGCCGGCGCTGCAGCAGCACCAGCCGCGCCTCCAGGTTGTCCGAGAGATCGGGCAGCCGCAGCGCCGGGTCGAGCCGAAGCTCGCGATTGGTGAATTCGCTTCGGCCCTGTTGCGCGTGCTCGCGCAGCAGCTTGCCGAAGATGGCGCCGGCCACGCCCTTGATCAGGTAGCTGTCGCCGATGAAGACGCTGTTGTTGGCCAGATAGTGGCGCACCGCGACCGGGGCGCCCGTGGCCGACGTCTGCCGCGCCGGCGCGGCAGGCTCGGCCGAGGCGGCCGGCTCGTCGGCGGTGCGCAGCAGTTCGAGGGCGGCGCCCAGGTGGCCGGCGATCGTGACCAGCGCATCCTCGTCCTCGAAGCCGAAGCGCAGGTCCTGCGGGCTCTCGACGAACAGCGCRCCGAGCAGGCGGCCGCAGGACACGATCGGCACCGCGAGCTGGCTGTGCGGCTCGGGCAGGCCCGGAAACGGGATCTCGGTCTCGAGCACCAGGCCGGGCTCGATCTCCCGCATGCTGCTGCGCACCGCGTGGCTGTAGCTGGCCGCATTCGTCATGTGGCTGATGCGCACCGGCGTGCGCTCGCGTGCGGCGACGCCGATCACGCCATGGCCGATCTCGATCTCGGAGCCGACGCCCGAGGTCGCGTAGCCGCAGCTCGCCACCGTGTACAGGCGGTCGGTCGCGCCGTCGCGCATCAGCACCATCGCGTGGCGCACGTCGAGCTGGTCGTTGAGCACTGCGAGCACGGCCTGCAGCAGCTCGTCGGTCGCGCAGCAGGCGGACAGCCGTTCGGCGCAACGGCGCACGCCCGCCAGCAGGCCGTGGCGCGGCGGCGGCGGCGCCAGGCCGTCGCCTTCCAGAAGCTCGATGGCCTCGACCTCGTAGATGTCGGCGCCGAGCAGGCGGAACACGCCCGCCATGCCCGAGTGGGAGGCGATGCCCGCCAGTTGGGCCTTCATGCCTTCGAAGCGCGGCCCGCCGGTCTCGGTGCGCAGGTAGCGCAGCCTGAGCCGGTAGAAGGCGGCGACCACCGGATCCATCACCAGCACCGTCGCGTGCGGATTGGCCAGGATGTTCTGGCGGGTCTTGTTGAAGAACTGGAAGGACAGCGCGACATGCCGCTCGTCGACGTAGTAGACCTGCGAGATGTAGGCGACGTTGGGCGTGCCGTCCTCCGAACAAGTGGCCATCATCGCCGGGATCGCACCTTCGAAGCAGGCGCGGATCGCATGCAGCGAGGGCGGCGTGGCGCGCAGGTTCATCGCAGTGTTTCAAAGAGCGGGCAGTGCGCTGCCGGCCTTCGGGCCGGGCGTCTGGTCGAAGGCCGCGGTCGGGTTGAAGCGGATCGCCACCACATCGTCGAGCGTGAAGGCCAGCATCGCGCGCACGAAAGGGATGTCGTAGCCGACGCAGCCGACCTCGTGCTCCATCGAGCGCAGGTAGCGGCGCAGCAAGGGCTCGTCGGCCTCGGTGGCGGCCCGAAGCTCCGCGCGGCCGGCCTTCACCTGCACCGTGCGATGGCTCAGCGGTTCGCTGAAGACCACCGCGATGTGCCCGGTGGCGGCGATGTCCTGCAGCAGCTGGCGCGACTGGCTGCGCGAGACATAGACCGTGACCTCGCTGCCGTCCGGTGCGATGCCGGCKCCGACCGCGCGCATCAGGCTGGGCCGGTGCGCGACATTGCGCGAGGCGACGATGGCCGAGACGCCCTTGTCGATCATCGCGATGTGCTCGGGGCTCAGCAGTGGGCGGGGAGGGTCGGCGGACATGGAGACGGGCCGGTCGGCGAAAGCCCGCATTGTGATTCAAAGTCCCGCTGCCGTCCGTTTTACAGTCGGCCTACGCCAACCGGCCGACGCGCCTGTCTCAGGCCGCCAGCCGGGTCTCCGGCACGACCGGCGCGCTGACCCGCAGGTGACGGGTGGCGCTGGCGGTGCGCATCACCGCCGACAACAGCGAGCGGAACCAGATGTGGGCCGCCGCGTGCTGGTTGCGCCCGTGCCAGAGCTGGTAGAAGCGCATCGGCGGGAAGGCGATCGGCGAGGGCACCACGGCCAGCGGCAGCGTCGCCGCGAAGTGCAGAGCGAAATGCCGGCTGGTCGTGAAGATCAGGTMGGTGCCGGGCAAGAGCTGAGGTGCCATCGAGAAGTAGGGCACGGTCACCGTGGGTGTGCGCGCCATGCGCTGGGCCGCCAGGTGGGTTTCCACCACCCCGCGCTGCAGTCCGCTGTAGAGCAGCGGGACCACATGGGAACCCTGCAGGTAGTGCGCGAGCGTCAGGCCCGCGGCGCCCGGGTGGTCGCGGTCGACCAGGCAGACGATCTCGTCCTCCAGCAGCAACGTGGTGCGCAGGTGCTCGGGCGGCTGCGGCCAGTTGCCGATCACCACGTCCAGCGCACCTTCGGCGAGCGCGGCATCGAAGTCGTAGTCCTGACCGAGCGGCTGCAGCAGGATCCGCGCGCCGGGTGCCGTGGTGCGCAAATAGTGCACCACGGCCGCCATCAGCGGCGGCGCCAGGTAGTCGGGCGTGCCGATGCGGAAGGTCTGGTGCGTGGTGGCCGGGTCGAAGGCGTCGCCGGGCGAGAGCAGGGCATCGATCTCGCCGAGCACCGTGCGAACCGAGGCCTCCAGCTGCAGCGCGCGCTCGGTCGGCACCATGCGCTGCTTGTCCTTGATCAACAGGGGGTCGTCGAAGATCTCGCGCAGCCGCTTCAGCGCGGTGCTGACCGCGGGCTGCGACTGGTTCAGGCGCGTCGCCGCGCGCGAGACGCTGCGCTCGTTCATCAGGATGCTGAAGACGCGCAGCAGGTAGGTATCGAAGGGGTCGTTGGTACGGGACATCGCCTGTCTCCTGCACAGATTTGGTGCCTCGGGGCACCGGCGCCGGTCGCCGGCGGGCTCCGGGGCGGCGCTTTGCTATGCCGCTGATTGCTGCCTAGCGATTGGCGTGCCATGGCTGCGTTCCTAGAGTCAGGCATCCCTCTTGCTGCACCACCCCATGACCCACCTGATTCACCCCACGCGCCGCGGCGCACTCCAACTGCTGGCCGCAGGCGCCGCCGCGCTGGGCCTGCCGGCCTTCGCCCAGTGGCCGGACAAGCCGATCAAGATCATCGTGACCTTTCCGCCCGGCGGATCGAGCGACATCCTGGCCCGCGTGATGGCCGAACAACTGGGCAAGAAGCTGGGCCAGGCCGTGGTGGTGGACAACAAGCCCGGCGCCGGCGGCACGATCGGAGGCGCCCAGGTGGCCGCGGCGGCGCCCGATGGGGCCACCTTCATGCTGTCGAACACCACGCCGATCGCGCTCGGCCCGTTCACCCTCGACAAGCAGCCCTACGACCCGGTCAGCGCCTTCACCCACATCGCCTACCTGGGCTCGGCGCCGCTGGTGATCATGGCCAGCAAGCCCTCGGGCATCACCACGTGGGCCGAACTCGAGGCGCGGGCACGCAAGGAAGGGCGGCTGGACTTCGGCTCCGGTGGGCCCGGATCGATCGGCCACATCCACGGCGAGCTGATCCGCAAGACCACCGGCGCGAACCTGGTGCACGTGCCGTACCGCGGCGGCGCCCCGATGACCACCGACCTGATCGCCAACGTGATCCCGGTCGGCATCGACGTCATCACCGCCTACGTGCCGTTCTTCAAGAGCGGCCAGCTGGTGCCGCTCGCCGTGACCGGCAGCGCACGCTCGCCGTTGATGCCGGAGGTGCCGACCATCGTGGAGCTGGGCCAGCCGAAACTCGTGCTCGAGAACTTCTTCGGACTGAGCGGCCCGGCCAGGCTGCCGCCCGAGATGGTCGTGCGGCTCCACACCGCCTGCAACGAGGTGCTGGTGATGCCCGAGGTGCAGAAGAAGCTGATCGAACTCGGCATCGTCGCCAGGCCCGAGAGCACCTCCCGCTTCGAGGCCATGGTCAAGGAGCAGGTGGGCGTGCTCGGGCCGACGGTGAAGGCCGCGGGCATCAAGCTCTGAGCGTGCCGCGGCCTGCTTGCGCGGCCTCACCCGGCGGCGGATGATCGCCTGGAACTCCAGGAGGTTTCGATGCCCCAACATCAACCCTTCGCTCGCACCCGCCGCGGCCTGCTCGCGGCGGGCGGCGCATGGACCGTCCTCGCGGCGTTCCGGCCGGGCCGCGCCCGGGCGCAGACCACGGCCGGCATGCGCATCGGCATCATCGGCGCGGGCCGCATCGGCGGCACGATCGGCGGACTGTGGGTCAAGGCCGGCCATCCGGTGATGCTGTCGTCGCGCCATCCCGACGAACTCAAGGACCTGGTCGCGAGCCTCGGCCCGCTCGCGAGCGCCGGCACCGTGGCGCAGGCGATCGCCTTCGGCGACGCGCTCTTCATCGCGGTGCCCTATGGCGCGCTGCCGCAGATCGGCCGCGATCACGGCGCAGCGCTCCGGGGAAAGATCCTGCTCGATGCCTGCAATGCCGTGGCCTCGCGTGACGGGGTCGTGGCGGACGAGGTCGAGCAGGAGGGCATCGGCGCCGTGTCGCAGAAGTACCTCGCGAACGCGCGGCTGGTGCGCGCGTTCAACACGATGTCCTACGCGATCTTCGCCCGCGAGGCCCACCGGCCCGCGCCGAGGCTGGCGATACCGATCGCGGGCGACGATCCTGAAGCCGTCAGGGTCGCGGCGGGGCTGGTCGAGGATGCCGGCTTCGACCCCGTCGTGGTCGGCAAGCTGGCCGACGCCCGGCGATTCCAGCGCGGCGCGCCGGGCTACGGACAGGCGGTGAGCGCGGCTGAACTCAGGCAGAAGCTATCGCTGGCGCCATGACGCCATTCCAGGGCTGGCTGCGGCGGGCGGTGCCGGCGACGCCGCAGGAGTTGGCGGCGGCGCTGTGGTCCTTCGGCTATTTCTTCGCGCTCCTGGCGGGCTATTACGTGCTGCGGCCGCTGCGCGACCAGATGGGGATCGCAGGCGGAACGCGGGCGCTGCCGTGGCTCTTCACCGCGACCTTCGTGACGCTGCTGGCCGGGCAGCCGCTCTACGGCGTGCTGGTGGCGCGGCTGCCGCGCGCTCGGTTCATCCCGATCGTCTATCACTTCTTCGTCGTCAATCTCGCGGCGTTCTGGGCGCTGCTGGCGCTGGGCATCGCGCCGGTGATCGTGGCGCGGGTGTTCTTCGTCTGGGTCAGCGTCTTCAACCTGTTCGCCGTCGCGGTGTTCTGGTCCTTCATGGCCGATCTCTTCACGAGCGAGCAGGGCAAGCGGCTGTTCGGATTCATCGGCGCCGGCGGCACGGCCGGCGCGCTGCTGGGGCCGGTGATCACCATCGCGCTCTCGGTGCCGCTGGGGCCGCACAACCTGCTGATCGCGGCCATCGTGTTCCTCGAGATCGCGGTGTTCTGCGCGCGTCGGCTCGAGCGAGGCGCGGGGGCAAGCCTGAGCGGTCATCGGCGCGAGGAGCCTCGCGTGGGCGGCAGCGCCCTCGCCGGAGTGTCGGGGCTGCTGCGCTCGCCGTACCTGATCGGCGTCGGCGCCTGGGTGAGCCTGCTGTCCTTCGGCGCGACGATGCTCTATCTGGCCCAGGCGAACGTGGTGGCGGCCACCGTGCAGGGTGCGGGGGCGCAGACTCGGCTCTTCGCGAGCATCGACCTGGCGGTGGGACTTCTCACGCTGGCCACGCAGGTGTTCGCCACCGGCCGGCTCCTGCAGCGCTTCGGCACCGGCGCGGCGGCGGGGGCGCTGCCGATGGTCTACGTCATCGGCTTTCTCGCGCTGGCGACGTCGCCGAGCCTGGCGGTGGTGGTGGTGTTCCAGGTGGCCCAGCGCTGGATGAACTTCGCCATCGCCAATCCGGCGCGGCAGGTGTTCTTCACCGTCGTCGGGCGCGAGGAGAAATACAAGGCGAAGAACCTGATCGACGTCGTGGTCTACCGGGGTTCCGATGCACTCTACGGCTGGGTCTACGACATGCTGCACGCGGTCGGGCTCAAGATCGGCGCGATTGCGCTGTGCGCGGTGCCGGTGGTGCTTGGATGGGCCGTCCTGTCGATGGTCCTCGGGCGCGCGCAAGAGCGCCGTGCGTCTTTCGACGGCGCCATCGCGCAGGGAGGTCCGCCTAATCGGCCAGCGTGAGCAGCGGCACGTCGCGCTCGCGCGCCATGGCGTCGAGCTCGGCGCGCGTGCGCTGGGCGATCCATGCGGCCAGCGCCTCGTGGGTGGCCGGCGCCAGCATGTCGCCGGCGGCCAGGCCGGCCGCCTCGCAGAGCCGGGCCGCGAAATGCGGCTCCAGCGCGGCCACCGCCACCCGTCCGTCGGCGCACGGATAGACGCGGTAGCCCGCATGGGCGCCGCCGACTGCGCCGGTCGGTTGCGACAAGCCCCAGGTGCGCGGCAGCGCGAGCCAGTCGGCGGCGGCGTTGAGCGCCACTTCCAGATAGATGCCCGCATCCGGCGAACTTCGCGCGTGCAGCGCCGCCTGCAGCACCGCCTCGCTCGCGAGCAGTGCGCCCCCCATGTCGGCGTAGAGCGTGGGCGGCAGAGCGGTGCCGGTGACCAGCCCGCTTTCGGCCAGGTAGGTGAGGTCGTGGCCCGGCTCCTCGGCGCGCGCGCCCGGCGCGCCGACGATCGCGACCTGCGACAGCCTGGGATGGCGCGCCTGCAGCGCGTCCCAGCCGAGTCCGAGCTTGGCGAGCGCCGAGGGCCTGAACGAAGTCAGCAGCACGTCGCAGTCGGCCAGCGCCTGGTGCAGGCGTTCGCGGCCGGCCTCGGCCTTGAGGTCGACCACTTCCACCGTCACGCCCTGGTGCAGCGCGGCATAGGCCGGCTTGTTGTAGTGGCCCATCGGGTCGCCCGAGGGCGGCTCGAACTTGAGGCAGGCGGCGCCCATGGCGCGGCAACGCATCAGCGCGGCGGGGCCGGGCAGGTTGAGCGCCAGGCTCAGCACGCGCACGCCGGCCAGCGGCGCGAAGGTGGCGGAAGTGGGGTTCGGCATCGGTGGGCGTCCTTGGGAGAGTGTCACCTTGGGAGCTTACCGGGTCGGGGCAAGCGCTCTACGATGCGGCTGGCAGACGCCCGATCCACACCGAAGACAAGGAGACCCCACATGTTCCAATCCGATCTCATGGCCGGCCAGCGCATCCTCGTGACCGGCGGCGGCACCGGCCTCGGC
>NZ_JBFUCI010000080.1:0-18440 GCF_056405335.1 Variovorax sp. P1_H12_2 | reverse complement strand
GCCTTGGGGCGGCCCGGCGCCGGCCTGGGTGACCCCCACGCTCCTCACTTCGTGTGTCGCTGCCCCCCGAGGGGGCCGCAGCCGCCTTGGGGCGGCCCGGCGGCGTCTGAGCCGGTGCGGTCCATGAGCAATCTCACCGTCGCCCTCGCCATCCTCGGCGGACTGGTTCTCGCCACCGTGGTCGGCTACAACACCTGGATGTCGCGCCGCAACGCGCCGCGCCAGCCCGACGCGCCGGACAGCGGGCCGGCCGAGGCCGAAGCCGCGCCCAAGGGCGAACTCGAACCGGTGCTGCACATCGACCCGCACCAGGTGTCCGGCAACGAACGGCACGAGCCGCTGTTCGACCCCGACCTGCCGGCGCCGGCGGCGCTCGCCACGCCATCGGCCGATCGGCGCGGCGGCCTCGATCCGCTGATCGACGTCATCGCCCCGGTGTCGCTCGACGGGCTGGCGTCCGGCGATGCCGCGATCGCGGCCATGCCGTCCACCCGGCGCGCGGGCAGCAAGCCGGTGGCGGTCGAGGGCCTGAATGAATTCACCGGCGAATGGGAGCCGGCGGTCGCCGGCCAGCGCTATGGCGCCTTCCAGGTCGGCGTGCAAATGGCCAACCGCACCGGCGCGCTCAACGAGATCGAATACTCCGAGTTCGTCGTCAAGGCCCAGGCCTTCGCCGATGCGCTCAACGGTGCGCCCGAGTTCCCGGAAATGCTCGACGAAGTGGCGCGGGCGCGCGAACTCGACCAGTTCGCGAGTTCGCACGATGCCCAGCTGAGCTTCGTGCTGCGCGCGCGCCACGCGGCCTGGAGCCCTGGCTACGTGCAGCAGAACGCCTCGCGCCTCGGCTTCGTGGCCGGCATGATCCCTGGCCGCATGGTGCTGCCCGCAGGTGAGCAGGGGCTGCCCGCCATCCTGGGCCTGTCTTTCGACACCCAGGCCGCGCTGGCCGACGACCCGGCCCAATCGGCGATCCGCGAGCTGACCCTGAGCCTGGACGTGCCGCAGGTCGACCGCGGCGAGCGGCCCTTCGGGCGCATGCGCGAGGCGGCCGCAGCGCTGGCGCGCGAAATGGACGGCGTGGTCACCGACAGCGACGGCCAGGCGCTGCGCGAGGAGACCATGGACGTGATCGGCGTCGACCTCGAACAGCTCTACGACACGCTCGATTCGCGCGACCTGTCGGCCGGCTCGCCCCTGGCGCGCCGATTGTTCAGCTAGGACCCCGCATGACCACACGCCAGGACGCGGCCCGCGAAGCTGCGGCGTTGAGCGAGCAGCTGCGCCGGCACGCCCATCTCTACTACGTGCTCGACGAGCCCGAGCTGCCGGACGCCGAGTACGACCGGCTGTTCCAGCGCCTGCAGGCGCTCGAAACCGAGTTCCCGGAGCTGCGCACGCCCGATTCGCCGACCCAGCGCGTCGGCGGCAAGGCGCTCGATGGCTTCGTCAAGGTGCGCCACCAGGTGCCGATGCTCTCGATCCGCACCGAGACCGACATCAGCGCCGAGGGCGCCACGCTGTTCGACGCCCGGATCCGCAAGGAGCTTGGCCTGGGCGACACCGATCCGCCGGTGGACTACACGGCCGAACTCAAGTTCGACGGGCTGGCGATCAATCTGCGCTACGTGGATGGCCTGCTGGTCCAGGCGGCGACCCGGGGCGACGGCGAGGTGGGCGAGGACGTGACCCACAACGTGCGGCTGGTCCGCGACGTGCCCGTCCAGCTCCCCGGCGATGCGCCGCCTGTTCTCGAGGTTCGCGGCGAGGTCTACATGCGGCGCAAGGATTTCGAACAGCTCAACGAAACGCAAAGGCGCCGGATCGAGAAGGGGATCAAGGGCGAGAAGACCTTCGTCAATCCGCGCAACGCGGCAGCCGGTGCGATCCGCCAGCTCGACCCCTCCATCGCGCGGCGGCGGCCGTTGAGCTTCTTCACCTACGGCCTGGGCGAAGTCACGCCGGCGGAGCAGGGCGGGCCGCGATTCGACAGCCAGATGCAAACCCTGTTGACGCTCAAGTCCTGGGGTTTCCCCGTGGCGGAGCAGACCCGGACCTGCGCAGGCGGCGACGCGCTGGCCCGCTTCCATCGCGAGATCGGTGCTTTGCGCGACAGCTTGCCCTACGAGATCGACGGCGTGGTCTACAAGGTCGACAGCATGGAGCTGCAGCGGCGGCTTGGCTTCGTCTCGCGCGAGCCGCGCTGGGCGGTGGCCCACAAGTACCCGGCGCAGGAACAGCTCACCGAGGTGCTGGCCATCGAGGTGCAGGTCGGGCGCACCGGCAAGCTGACGCCGGTGGCCAAGCTGGCGCCGGTGTTCGTCGGCGGCGTCACCGTGACCAATGCCACGCTGCACAACGAGGACGAAACCCGGCGCAAGGACGTGCGCGTGGGCGACACCGTGATCGTGCGCCGCGCCGGCGACGTGATCCCCGAGGTGGTCGGCGTGCTGCCCGAGAGCGCAGCCCGGCCCGAGGCCGAGCGCGGCCCGGTGTTCACGATGCCGCTCCGCTGCCCGGTCTGCGGCTCCGACGCGCTGCGGGAGGAGGGCGAGGTCGACTACCGCTGCACCGGCGGCCTGTTCTGCGCGGCGCAGCGCAAGGAGGCGATCCTGCATTTCGCGGCCCGGCGCGCGCTCGACATCGAAGGGCTGGGCGACAAGCTGGTCGAGCAACTCGTGGACGCCGACCTGATCCGCACGCTGCCCGACCTCTACAAGCTCGGCTTCACGACCCTGGCCGGGCTGGACCGCATGGCCGACAAATCGGCGAACAACATCGTCGAAGCGCTCGAGGCATCGAAGAAGACCACGCTGCCGCGCTTCCTGTTCGGCCTCGGCATCCGCCATGTCGGCGAGAGCACGGCCAAGGACCTGGCGAAGCACTTCGGCAAGCTCGACGCAATCATGGATGCCAGCGAAGAGCAGCTGCTGGAGGTCAACGACGTCGGCCCGGTGGTCGCGACCAGCCTGCGGACCTTCTTCGACCAGCCGCACAACCGCGAGGTGGTCGAGCAATTGCGCGCCTGCGGCGTGCACTGGGAGGAAAGCGAGCCCGCTGCCCGCGCCCCGAAGCCGTTGGCGGGAAGAACCTTCGTCATCACAGGGACTCTTCCTACGTTGAGCCGCGATGAAGCGAAGGACAAACTGGAAGAAGCCGGCGCCAAGGTTGCCGGTTCGGTGAGCAAGAAGACCGACTACGTGGTGGCGGGCGCCGAGGCCGGCAGCAAGCTCGACAAGGCGCGCGACCTGGGTGTGGCCGTGATCGACGAAGCTCGGATGCTCGAGATCCTCGCGCAGGGTCTTTCCTGAGTTTTTCGGGCTTGTCCGGTCAACAACCGGCGCGTGCCGGCCGTTGAACGGACAGGATGACCTCAGGAGGTCCGGATGAAGCGAATTCGTTCCGTGTTAGCCGCCGTCGCGCTCGGTGGCGCCGCCTTGCTGGGCGGCTGCGTGGCGCCGGGGCCGTACTACGCGGCGTCTTACCCTTACTACGGCGAGGCGAGCCCTGTCGTCGTGTCGCCGTCGCTCTATGTCAACGGCTACTACGGATGGGGCGGTTACGGTTACTACGGCTGGCCGGGGTACTACCGCGGCTACTACGGGCGCCCGGCGTACTACGGCGGCTACTATGGCCGTTCCGGCTTCTACGGACGGCCCGGCTACTATGGTGGGCGCCCGGGCTACTACGGACGGGGCCGGGGCCCCGGCTAGCGGAGGCTGGAGATCGCGCTGTGCGAGCGCGGTCACCACGATAATCCCGAGATGGCCATCCGCGAAATCCTCAAGATGGGCGATCCCCGGCTGCTGCGCATCGCGCAGCCGGTGGCCGCCTTCGACACCGACGAACTCCACCTGCTGGTGCGCGACATGTTCGAGACCATGCACGCAGTCGACGGCGCGGGCCTCGCGGCGCCGCAGATCGGGGTCGACCTGCAGCTCGTGATCTTCGGCACCGACACCGTCAATCCGCGCTACCCCGATGCCCCCATCGTGCCGCGCACCGTGCTCCTCAACCCGGTCGTCACCCCGATCGGCGAGGAGGAAGAAGAGGGCTGGGAAGGCTGTCTCTCGGTGCCGGGCCTGCGCGGCGTGGTGCCGCGCTTCGCCAGCATCCGCTACACCGGCTTCGACCCCTACGGCGACCCGATCGACCGCACCGTGAGCGGCTTCCACGCCCGCGTGGTACAGCACGAGGTCGACCACCTGCTGGGCAAGCTCTATCCGATGCGGGTGCGCGACTTCTCGCGCTTCGGCTTCACGGAGGTCCTGTTTCCAGGCCTCGATGCGGGCGCGGACGACTGATCAAACTCGCCCCCAGGTTGGGCTCATTTCGTGTAGCCCGCCCACCCCCTACCGGGGGCAACACCAGCGGCCCGGCAAAGCCGGTTCCGCGGTGTTTCAACAACGGGCCTGGCTGCGCCGGCCGGCATTTTTGGAGAACTGCGGTCAGTTGAGCTTGCCGCTGCTGCCGCCGAGGCTGAAGCGACCGGCACCCAGGAAGGCGACCGCCAGTGCGCTGAACAGGAAGATTCCTTGCAGCTCCAGCGCCCAGCCGCCGGTCTTGCCGATCACCCCCAGGTCCTTGAGGTGAACGAGCCAGATCGCGACCAGCATGTTGATGACCGTGATCCAGGCAGCCGGACGCGTGTAGACGCCGACGATCAGCAGCACCGGCGCGACGATCTCTCCGATGAAGACGAGGTAGGCCAGGGCGCTCGGCAGGCCGTGCGATTCGAGGGTGCCGGCAATGAAGCCGACACCCGAACTGAGCTTGGAGATGCCGTGCAGCAGGATCAGGATGCCAAGCGCCAATCGCAGGATGAGCTTGCCGGTGTCGTCGGAACGGATCATGAGAAGACCTTTCTGTTGTGAAAAACAGGCGCGATTGTGGTCGATAAGAACGACTTTTCGCTGAATATGCTTGGCTTGTCGCGTTCTTTGGCAGACCCCGGCCTCGCCCCGTAAACTGCCCGCTGCCGCATTTCGAACAAAAGAGGTTTCCCCAATGATCCAACGCATTCGTCCGGCGCTTGCTTGTGCTGCCGCTGTCATGACCCTTGTCGCCGCACCGGCCTTCGCCGGCAAGACGCTCGACGCCGTCAAGCAGCGCGGCACCGTCAAGTGCGGCGTGACCAACGGTGTCGCCGGCTTCTCGGCGCCCGACACCCAGGGCAACTGGTCGGGCCTCGACGTCGACACCTGCCGTGCCATTGCGGCCGCGGTGCTCGGCGACGGCAAGAAGGTGGAGTTCGTGCCGCTCAATTCGCAGCAGCGCTTCTCGGCACTGCAGGCCGGCGAGATCGACATCCTGGCGCGCAACACCACCTGGACGATGACCCGCGACGCCTCGCTCGGCTTCCACTTCACGACCATCACCTACTACGACGGCCAGGGCTTCCTGGTGCCGAAGAAGATCAAGGTCACCAGCGCCAAGCAGCTCAAGAACGCCACCATCTGCACCCAGTCGGGCACCACCAACGAGAAGAACGTCGCCGACTGGTTCAAGGCCCAGGGCATTCCGGTCAAGACGGTCGTGTTCGAGAGCTTCGAGGCCTCGTTCAAGGCCTTCTTCGCCGGCCGCTGCCAGGCCTTCACGACCGACACCTCGGCGCTCGCGGGCCTGCGCAACAAGGAAGCGCCGAACCCCGACGACTACGTGATCCTGCCCGAGCTGATCTCCAAGGAGCCGCTGGCGCCGCTGGTGCGCCGCGGCGACGACGAATGGTTCGCGATCGCCAAGTGGGTGCCCAACGCACTGATCGAGGCCGAGGAGTCCGGCATCACGCAAGCCAACATCGACGAACTCAAGGCGAGCAGCAAGGACCCGGCGCAGCAGCGCCTGGTCGGCAGCGGCGACGACCTCGGCAAGCTGCTGGGCCTCGACAAGGACTGGTCCTACCGGGCCATCAAGGCGGTGGGCAACTACGGCGAGGTCTTCGAGCGCAATGTCGGCCCGAAGTCGGTGCTCAAGCTGCCGCGCGGCTCCAACAACCTGTGGAACAAGGGCGGGCTGATGTACGGATTGCCGGTGCGATGAGCAGTGCACGGCCGCCCGAGCGGCGCCGTGCCGTCTGGTTCGCCTGGGCCCTGCAGGCCCTGCTGATCGCGGCGATCGCGCTCGGCGTCTTCTGGCTGGTCCAGCATGCGCTGGAGGTGCTGCGCAGCCGCGGCGTGCATTCGGGCTTCGATTTCCTGCTGCAGCCGGCGGGCTTCGAGATCTCCGAAGGCTGGCTCGATTTCGATGCCGGCCAGCCCTTCTGGCGTGCTTTCCTGGCCGGGCTGATCAACACCGTGCGGGCCGCCATTCCGGCCGCGGTCATGGCGGTCGCGCTCGGCACGCTGCTCGGCATCGGCCGGCTCGCACCGCACGTGCTGGTGCGCGGCCTGTGCGGCGTCTACGTGGAGACGATCCGCAACGTGCCGCTGCTGGTGCAGCTGCTGATGCTCYATTTCGCGCTCACGCAACTGTTGCCCGATTCGACCGAACCGCTCGAATTGCTGCCCGATGTCTGGCTCAGCAAGGGAGGGCTCTCGCTGCCCTGGCCGGTGCGGGAGGAGGGCGCATTCTGGCCCAGCCACCTCGAATGGCCCGAGCGCGGCAGCTTCAACGTCAGCGGCGGCGCGGCATTGAGCCCGGAATACCTCGCGGTGGTGATCGCGCTCGCGCTCTATACCGCTGCCTTCGTCGCCGAGATCGTGCGCGCCGGCATCGTCTCCGTGTCGCAGGGCCAGAAGCTGGCGGCCCAGGCGCTCGGTCTTTCGCCATGGCAGCAGCTGCGCATCGTGGTGCTGCCGCAGGCGCTGCGCGTGATCGTCCCGGCGCTCACCAACCAGCTGCTGAGCCTGACCAAGAACTCCTCGCTGGCGGTGGCGGTGGGCTATCCGGAGCTGGTGTCGATCGCCAACACCTCGCTGAACTCGACCGGCCGCGCCTTCGAGTGCATTGCCGTGATCATGGCGGTGTACCTTGGGCTCTCGCTCGTGATCTCGTGGGCCATGAACCGCTACAACGCGCGCGTCGCGCTGAGGGGCTGGCGATGAGCGCCGCGCCGGGCCGCCCCAAGCAAGCTCGCACCGCAGTGCGAAGCACGGAGGTTGCCTGATGAGCGCCGCGCCGGGCCGCCCCAAGCAAGCTCGCACCGCAGTGCGAAGCACGGAGGTTGCCTGATGAGCGGGGCGACGCGGCCGCCGACCGAGTGGCGCAAGGAGCTGTGGGGGTCGCCGCTGCGCGCGTCCTTCACCCTGGGGCTGTCACTGCTGTTCGTCTGGGCAGGTTTCCACGCCCTGGACTGGGCCGTCCTGCATGCCGTGTTTCATCCGGATGCGCAGGCCTGCCGCGCCGTGCGGCACGGCGCCTGCTGGGGCGTGATCGCCGAGAAGTGGCGGCCCATCSTGTTCGGCCGCTAYCCCTACGARGACCAGTGGMGGCCSGCGGTCGCKGTCACGSTGCTKTCSCYGACSACGMTGYTGAGCGCCTGGCCGCGCASCTGGCGSTGGTGGCTGCTGCCRCTGTGGSTCGTGTCGCTGGGCGCGTTCGTGCTCCTGATGCGCGGTGGCGTCTTCGGGCTCGAGGGCGTGCCGACCCATCGCTGGGGCGGCCTGCCGCTGACCATCGGGCTGGCGGTGGTCGGGCTCGCGCTGGCCTTCCCGCTGGCGCTGGCGCTGGCGCTCGGCCGGCGTTCGCAGTGGCCGGTGGTGCGTACGCTCTGTGCCACCTACATCGAGCTGGTGCGCGGCGTGCCGCTGATCTCCGTGCTCTTCATGGCCTCCTTCCTGCTGCCGCTGCTGTGGCCCGCCGGCTGGCAGCCCGACGTGCTGGTGCGGGTGCTGGCCGGGCTGTCGCTGTTCGTCGCCGCCTACCTGGCCGAGATCATCCGCGGCGGCCTGCAGGCGGTGCCGCACGGCCAGATCGACGCCGCGATGGCGCTGGGATTCGGCCGCTGGCCGGTGCAGCGCGACATCGTGCTGCCGCAGGCGCTGCGGCTGGTGGTGCCGGCGCTGACCAACAGCGTGGTCGGGACCTTGAAGGACACCTCGCTGGTCACCGTGGTCGGGCTGTTCGAGCTGACCGGCGCGCTCGGCCTGGCGCTGGGCGGCGACCCGACCTGGCGGCCGTTCTACCTCGAGGGCTATCTCTTCATCGCGCTGGTGTACTGGCTGCTGTGCTTCGGGCTGGCGCGCTACAGCGCCTGGCTGGAGCGACGGTTGAGCGCGGGCTAGGCTGGCGATTCAGGCCGCCAGGGCTTCCAGCAGTTCGGTCTCGATCGCCAGCTGCGCTCGCTGCCCCTGCAGCTCGGGCCCGCTGATCAGGAAGGTGTCTTCGATGCGCTCGCCGAGCGTCGTGACCTTGGCCAGCTGCAGGTTCAGGTGGTGGCGCGCCAGCACCCGCGCGATCGAATAGAGCAGGCCCGTCCGGTCGCTGGCCGAAATGCTGAGCAGCCAGCGCTGCGCCTTTTCGTCGGGCAGGAGGCTGATGCGCGGCTTGATCGGGAAGCTGCGCACCCGGCGCGACACCCGGCCCTTGCTCGGCGGCGGCAGCGGGCCGGCCTCGCTGAGCGTCTTGGCCAGGCCGGTCTCGACCATGTTGATCAGGTCGCGGTAGTGCTCGGGGATGAAGGTGGTCACGACCTGGAAGGTATCGAGCGCGAAGCCGTTGCTCGCGGTGTGCACCTTGGCGTCCAGGATGCTGAAGGACGACTGGTCGAAGTAGCCGCAGATGCGCACGAACAGGTCGGGCTGGTCGGGCGTGTAGACCACCACCTGCAACCCTTCGCCGACCGGCGACAGCCGGACGCGCACGATCGGCAGCGCGCGCGGATCGAGCGGCACGCCCGCGTGCGGCACATGGCGGGAGAGCTGCTTGGCATGCCAGGCGATCTCCGAGGCGTCGTGGCGCATGAAGTAGCCGACGTCGAGCGTCTCCCACAGGGACTTGTGGGATTCGAAAGGCTCGGCATGCAGCGCGAGCTGCACCAGCGCCTCGCGCTTGCGCGCCTCGATTTCGGCGCCGGGATCGGGCATGCGGCCGCCCAGGGCGCGCAGGGTCAGGCGATAGAGGTCCTCGAGCAGCTTGCCCTTCCAGGCGTTCCAGACCCGCGGCGAAGTGCCGCGGATGTCGGCGATCGTGAGCAGGTACAGCGCTGTCAGGTAGCGTTCGTTGCCCACGCGCCTGGCGAAGGCGCCGATCACCTCGGGGTCGCTCAGGTCCTGCTTCTGCGCGACCTGGCTCATGACCAGATGCCCCGCGACCAGGAACTCGATCAGCTTGGCATCCTCGCGCGGGATCTCGTGCTGGCGGCAGAAGCGCCGCACGTCGCGCGCGCCCAGCGTCGAATGGTCGCCGCCGCGGCCCTTGGCGATGTCGTGGAACAGCGCCGCGATATAGAGGATCCAGGGCTTGTCCCAGCCGGCCGCGAGCTGCGAGCAGAACGGGTATTCGTGGGCATGCTCGGCGATGAAGAAACGCCGCACGTTGCGCAGCACCATCAGGATGTGCTGGTCGACCGTGTAGACGTGGAACAGGTCGTGCTGCATCTGCCCGACGATGCTGCGGAAGACCCGCAGGTAGCGCCCCAGCACCGAGGTCTGGTTCATGAGCCGCAGCGCATGCGTGATGCCGCGCGGCTCCAGCAGCATGCGCATGAAGGTCGCATGGTTGACCGGGTCGTTGCGGAACTTGCTGTCCATCACGTGGCGCGCGTTGTAGAGCGCGCGCAGGGTGCGTGCCGACAGGCCGTTGACGCCGATGGTCTTCTGGTAGAGCAGGAAGGTCTCGAGGATCGCGTGCGGATCCTTCAGGTAGAGATCGTCGCTCGCGACCTCGATCAGGCCGGCCTTCTCGAAGAAACGCTCGTTGATCGGCGTCGGCTGCTCGGCCTGCGGCTGCAGCTTCTCGGCGACGTTGAGCAGCAGGATCTGGTTGAGCTGCGTGACCGCCTTGGCGGCCCAGTAGTAGCGCCGCATCAGGGCCTCGCTGGCCAAGCGCCGTGACTCGCCGACATAGCCGAACGTGGCGGCCACGGCGGTCTGCAGGTCGAACACCAGGCGGTCCTCGCGACGATTGGCCGTGACGTGCAGGCGCGCGCGGATCAGGCTCAGCAAGGCCTCGTTGCGCTTGATCTGCTGGATCTCGAAGGCCGTTGCGAGGCCATTTTTCGCGAGATCGTCCCAGCGGTTGCCGAAGCCCGCGGCCTTGGTCATCCAGAGGATGATCTGGAGGTCGCGCAGGCCGCCCGGCGATTCCTTGCAGTTCGGTTCGAGCGCGTAGGGCGTGTTGTCGAACTTCTGGTGCCGGTGCCGCATCTCCTGCGACTTGGCGGTGAAGAAGGCCTGCGGGTCGATCGCCGCGAGGAAGTTCTTGCGGAAGGCCGTGTAGAGCTTCTTGTCGCCGATCACCAGCCGCGATTCGAGCAGCGAGGTCTGGACCGTCACGTCCTTGGCGGACTCGGCCAGGCATTCGGAGACCGTGCGCACGCTGGAGCCGATCTCCAGGCCGGCATCCCAGCATCGGCCGATGAAGGCCTCGATGCGCGCCGGCTCGATGTCCGTCCCATGGTCCTCGGGCAGCAGCAGCAGCACGTCGACGTCGGAATACGGAAACAGCTCGCCGCGGCCGAAGCCGCCGACCGCGACCAGGGCCAGCTGGTTGCCGAACCGGGCGTCGTCCCACAGGGCGGTCAGGGTCTCGTCGGCCAGCGCGGCGAGCTGGCGCAGCACGGTGTGGACGCTGCGCGTCGGCGCCCGCGCGCTGCGCAGCTGGTCGAACAGCGCCAGCTTGTGCGTGCGATAGGCATCGCGCAATGATGGAATATCCACCATGGGAGCCTCGAGCAGGCGGCGTCCCCTCAAGCGGGGGCGTCGACGAAGGCCGGTGTCGGCGGGCTGCCGGCGGAGAGCGTCAGCACCTCGTAGCCGGTCTCGGTGACCAGCACCGTGTGCTCCCACTGCGCCGACAGCGAGTGGTCGCGCGTGACGATGGTCCAGCCGTCGTACTGGCCGCCCTTGGCGTCTTCCTTGATCTCGCGCTTGCCGGCGTTGATCATCGGCTCGATCGTGAAGGTCATGCCGGGCTTGAGCTCCTCGAGCGTGCCGGGCCGGCCGTAGTGGAGCACCTGCGGCTCTTCGTGGAAGCCGCGGCCGATGCCGTGGCCGCAGAACTCGCGCACCACCGAGAAACCGTTGCTCTCGGCGAAGCGCTGGATCGCGAAACCGATGTCGCCCAGGTGGACGCCGGGCCTGACCTTGACGATGCCGTGCCACATGGCGTCATAGGTGAAGGCGCACAGGCGCTTGGCCGCGATCGAGGCGTCGCCGACCACGAACATCCGGCTGGTGTCGCCGTGCCAGCCGTCCTTGATGACCGTGATGTCGCAATTGATGATGTCGCCCTTCTTGAGCGGCTTGTCGTTCGGGATGCCGTGGCAGACCACGTGGTTGACCGAGGTGCAGATCGACTTGGGGTAGGGCGTGCTGCTGGCGCCCATGTAGTTCAGCGGCGCGGGGATGGCACCCTGGACCTGCGTGATGTAGTCGTGGGCCAGCTTGTCGATCTGGTTGGTGGTCACGCCGGGAAGGATGTGGGGGGTCAGGTAATCCAGCACCTCGGAGGCGAGACGGCACGCCACGCGCATGCCGGCAACGCCTTCGGCGTCTTTGTAGGTAATGCTCATGGCCGGAATTATCCCATTGAGGCCGCTAAAATTCAGGGTTAGCGCGGATGGCCCCAGTCAGCGGCCTCCGCCTCATTCTCATGAATCCCAACGCGGCCCCTGCGGCCGACCCGAACGTGACGCTGCCCGTGAACCCGCCTTCCCATCGTGCTGTCCATGCCGCCCCCGTGGTGAGCTTCTTCGAGGGCGGCAGCGCCCTCAGCGATTTCCGGGCCCGGCAGCTTCTGCCCCGGCTGCAGGCGGTCGACCCCCGCATCGAGGGCCTGAGCGCCCGCTTCGTGCATCTGGTGGTCACCGACCACGCCCTCGACACGGCCGAGCAGGAGCGTTACGCGGCGCTGCTGGGCTACGGCGAGCCATTCACCGCACCGGCCAAGTCCGGGCCGACGGTGATCGTCACGCCGCGGCTGGGCACCGTCTCGCCCTGGGCCTCCAAGGCCACCGACATCGCCCACAACTGCGGCCTGGCGCTGCGCCGGGTCGAGCGCGTGACCGAATACCACCTGGTGCTCAAGGCGCCCTTGCTGGACAAGGCCCTGGGCAAGGCCCCCACCTTGGAAGGCGACAAGCTGGCCGCGGTGGCCGAGCTGCTGCACGACCGCATGACCGAATCGGTGCTGGCCCGGATCGACCAGGCGGCCGACCTGTTTGCCGAACTGCCGCCGCAGCCAATGGCCCAGGTGGACGTGCTGGGCGGCGGGCGCTCCGCGCTGGTCGATGCCAACAAGAGCTTCGGCCTGGCCCTGGCCGAGGACGAGATCGACTACCTGGTCGAGGCCTTCATCCGGCTCGGGCGCAACCCGAGCGATGTCGAGCTCATGATGTTCGCGCAGGCCAACAGCGAGCACTGCCGCCACAAGATCTTCAACGCCGACTTCGTGATCGACGGCGTGGCGCAGCCGCAGAGCCTGTTCTCCATGATCCGGAACACCGAGCGCCAGAACCCGCAGCACACGGTGATCGCCTATGCCGACAACGCCTCGGTGATGGAGGGCACGCAGATCGAGCGCTTCGTGGCGGCTTCCGAATCGGGGAGCTACCGGAAGCAGGATGCGCTGAGCCACGTGCTCATGAAGGTCGAGACCCACAACCATCCGACCGCGATCTCCCCGTTTCCGGGCGCCTCGACCGGCGCCGGCGGCGAGATCCGCGACGAGGGCGCCACCGGCCGCGGCTCCAAGCCCAAGGCCGGCCTGACCGGCTTCACGGTCTCGACGCTGTGGCCCGCCGACGGCAGCTACGGCAAGCCCGGCCATATCGCGAGCCCGCTGCAGATCATGACCGAGGGCCCGCTGGGCGGCGCCGCCTTCAACAACGAGTTCGGCCGGCCCAACCTGCTGGGCTACTTCCGCGAATACGAACAGGCGGTCGAAAGCGACCAGGGCACGGTGCAGCGCGGCTACCACAAGCCGATCATGATCGCCGGCGGCCTCGGCAGCATCGATGCCGGCCAGACGAAGAAGATCCGCTTTCCGGCCGGCGCGCTGCTGATCCAGCTCGGCGGACCGGGCATGCGCATCGGCATGGGCGGCAGCGCCGCGAGCTCGATGGCGACCGGCGCCAACGCGGCCGAGCTCGACTTCGACTCGGTCCAGCGCGGCAACCCCGAGATCGAGCGCCGGGCGCAGGAAGTCATCAACCACTGCTGGCAGCAGGGCGATGCCAATCCGATCCTGGCGATCCACGACGTCGGTGCCGGCGGCCTGAGCAACGCCTTCCCCGAGCTCACGAACGACGCCGGCCGCGGCGCGCGCTTCGACCTGCGGGCGGTGCCGCTCGAGGAGTCGGGCATGGCGCCGAAGGAGATCTGGTGCAACGAGAGCCAGGAGCGTTATGTGCTGGCGATCGCGCCGGAGTCGCTCGCGCAGTTCCAGGCCTTCTGCGAGCGCGAGCGCTGCCCGTTCTCCGTCGTCGGCGTGGCGACCGAAGAGCGCCAGTTGCTGGTGGCCGATGAAGACGTCGAGGCGCAGCCGGTCGACATGCCGATGGACGTGCTGCTGGGCAAGCCGCCCAAGATGCTGCGCGACGTCAAGACCGTGGCCCGCCGCTTCAAGCCGCTGGACCTCAACGGCGTCGACCTGCAGAAGGCCGCGATCGAGGTGCTCTCGCACCCGACCGTGGCGTCCAAGCGCTTCCTGATCACGATCGGCGACCGCACCGTGGGGGGCTTGAGCCACCGCGACCAGATGGTCGGCCCCTGGCAGGTGCCGGTGGCCGACTGCGCCGTCACGCTGGCCGACTACAAGGGCTTCGCGGGCGAGGCGATGAGCATGGGCGAGCGCACGCCGCTGGCCGCGATCGACGCGCCGGCCTCGGGCCGCATGGCCGTGGGCGAGGCCATCACCAACCTTCTGGCGGCGCCGATCGAGCTGTCGCGCGTCAAGCTGTCGGCCAACTGGATGGCCGCCTGCGGCGAACCCGGCGAGGATGCGGCGCTGTACGAGACCGTGAAGGCCGTGGGGCTTGAACTGTGCCCGGCGCTGGGCATTTCGATCCCGGTCGGCAAGGATTCCCTGTCGATGCGCACCCAGTGGCAGGACGAGGGCGTGCCGAAGAAGGTGACGTCGCCCGTGAGCCTGATCGTGACCGCCTTCGCCACGCTGGCCGACGTGCGCGGCACCCTGACGCCGCAGCTCGACGCCGAAGAGCCCGACAGCACGCTGGTGCTGGTCGACCTCGGCCGCGGCAAGCTGCGCATGGCCGGCAGCATCCTGGCGCAGACGCTGGGGCAGAGCGGCGACACGGTGCCCGACCTCGACGACCCGCAGGACCTGGTTCGACTGGTCGCTGCGGTGAACGCCCTGCGCGCCGAAGGCAGGATCCTCGCGCTGCACGACCGCAGCGACGGCGGCCTGTTCGCCGCCGCCTGCGAGATGGCCTTTGCCGGCCACGTGGGCGTCGCGCTCAACGTCGACCTGCTGGTCACCGAAGGCGACGGCATCAGCGACAGCCGCGCCGAATACGGCGACGCCAAGAACTGGGCCGGCCAGGTCAGCGCCCGGCGCGAGGAACTTACGCTCAAGGCGCTCTTCAACGAAGAGCTGGGCCTTCTGCTGCAGGTGCGCACCGCCGAGCGCAACGAGGTCATGCAGACCTTGCGCGCGCATGGCCTGAGCGCCCACAGCCATTTCGTCGGCAAGACCCGTCCGGCCAGCTCGACCGTCGACGCCGGGAAGGGCAAGGTCGAAATCTGGCGCGACGCCAAGGCCGTCTTCAGCGCCCAACTCGCCGACCTGCACCAGGTCTGGGATTCGGTCAGCTGGAAGATCTGCCGCGAGCGCGACAACCCCGATTGCGCCGATGCCGAACATGCGGCGGCCGGCGACCGCCAAGACCCGGGCGCCCACGTGCTGCTGGCG
Source organism: Variovorax sp. P1_H12_2 (assembly GCF_056405335.1). Taxonomy (NCBI): domain Bacteria; kingdom Pseudomonadati; phylum Pseudomonadota; class Betaproteobacteria; order Burkholderiales; family Comamonadaceae; genus Variovorax; species Variovorax sp. P1_H12_2. The sequence continues at coordinate 3,413 of NZ_JBFUCI010000080.1, read as the reverse complement.
CCCGGCGTAACCGACGACGTCGCCGCGCCGTTCCTGAACCTCGCCCGGCCCAGGGTCGCGATCCTGCGCGAGCAGGGCGTCAACTCGCATGTCGAGATGGCCTACGCCTTCACCGAGGCCGGCTTCGAGGCCTTCGACGTCCACATGACCGACCTGCAGACCGGCAGGGCGGATCTGGCCGACTTCAAGGGCGTGGTCGCCTGCGGCGGCTTCAGCTACGGCGACACGCTGGGCGCCGGCATCGGCTGGGCCCGCAGCATCACCTTCAATCCGAGGCTGGCCGAGCAGTTCAAGGGCTTCTTCGGCCGCGCCGACACCTTCGGCCTGGGCGTCTGCAACGGCTGCCAGATGTTCGCCGAGCTGGCCGACATCATCCCGGGCGCCGAAGCCTGGCCGCGCTTCACGACCAACCAGAGCGAGCGTTTCGTGGCCCGCCTGTCGATGGTCGAGGTGCTTGAATCTCCCAGCCTGTTCTTCGCCGGCATGGCCGGCAGCCGGCTGCCGATCGCGGTGGCGCACGGCGAGGGCTACGCCAACTTCAAGCATCGCGGCGACCCGGCCCGCGCGATCGCCGCGATGCGCTTCGTCGACAACCACGGCCAGGCGACCGAGCGCTATCCGTTCAATCCGAACGGCAGCGCCGGCGGCCTGACGTCGGTGACCACCGCCGATGGCCGTTTCACGGCGCTGATGCCGCACCCTGAGCGGGTGTTCCGCAACATCCAGATGAGCTGGACCTCGGGCGATGCGAGCGAGCTCAGCCCATGGATGCGGATCTGGCGCAACGCGCGCAAGTGGGTGGGCTGAGTCCCTCGCTGCGCGTCTGCTCCCGCGGCGCGGGAGTCCCGGTAGACCGATAGCCAGCCCCGCGGCCCGCGGGTCGGCGTGCGCGCCTTCAACCCCAAGCAACCGTTTTTTCGTCGGACCGCGAGGTCCGGCGTGTTCAGCCGCGCCTGCAGGCTCGCGCGGGTGATTGGCTGCGCCTGTTCTTGGCGGAGTTTCAGAACTTTCTCATTTTAATTGATTTGAATTCTTATTAATATAAACCTGTTTTCAAATTGATCAATGCAATTAACAAAGCGCTGCGATTCGAGTTGAAATTGAGAAAAGTCTGCAATTCAACGATTGTTCGGAATGCGTGGATTTTTCCCTGGTAATAAATTGATGGCAATTCGACAATAGAGTCATCAAAGAAATCAACCAATTTACATTGACAAGGTATTAAGCATGAACAAGTCCATCCTTTTCGTCGCCCTCGCAGCAGTTCCCTTTTTCTCGTTCGCGCAAAGCGCCAATACGATCACTTTCCGTGGCGAAGTCGCCGCGCAGACCTGCTCGGTCGCGGTGAATGGCAACGCCAGCAGCCCGGTCGTGCTGCTGCCCACGGTCAGCAAAACGGACTTGGCGCAAAGCGGCGCGACGGCCGGCCTGACCGAATTCACGGTTTCGGTCAGCGGCTGTGAAGCCAGCGCGACGCCGACGGCTGTCAACACGGTGTTCCTGCCCAACAGCGTCACCGCCGGCGGCAACATCGCCAATACCGGGACCGCCACCAAGGTGAGCCTGCAATTGCTGGATCCGAAGACGCCCGCGACGGGGTTCCCCCTGGCCGGCGGCTATGCAGCACCGGGCCTGGAAGTGGCCACCAACGGCACGTCCGCATCGCACAACTTCGCGGTGCGTTACATCTCGGAAGCCGGCGGTGCCACCGCGGGTTCGGTGGTCGGCGCCGTCCAGTATTCGGTTGCCTACCCGTAAATAACCCTGGCATGATTGTGGTCTCAGTCAGCGCATGACTGGCCAACGAGGAGGAATCGATGTTGAAGAGCGTGCGGTGTCTGTGGTTGTTCCTGGCCGTTCTCGGCTGTGCGATTCCCTCGCTCGCGAGCGTCGTCATGACCGGCACCCGGGTGATCTACCCGGGTGGCGCCAAGGAGCGCAGCATCCAGTTCACCAACCAGGACGATGCGCCCAGCGTGGTCCAGATCTGGATCGACAGCGGCAATGCCGACTCGACGCCCGAGACCGCGGATGCACCTTTCGTGGTCACGCCGCCGGTCTTTCGCATCGAGCCCAAGTCCGGACAGACCGCCCGCCTCATCTTCACCGGCAAGGATTTGCCGCAGGACCGCGAATCGGTCTTCTTCATCAACACGGTGCAGATTCCGGCAATGAATGCGGCCGACGCGGAGCGCAACAAGATGCTGTTGCTGCTGCGCAACCGGGTCAAGCTTTTTTATCGTCCGACCGGAATTGCCGGAGACCCCGAACGCGCCACCGACAAGCTGCGCTTCAGCGTGGAGCGCGATGGCGCGGAATGGAAGATCACCGCCACCAATGACTCGGCCTTTCATCTCTCGCTGACCGACGCGAGGATCACCGGGGCGGGAGAGGACATCGTCCTCGCACCCGACATGATTGCGCCGAAGGCCACCTTCGACTGGCGCATCAAGAGCAACGCCAACCTGGCATCGGCGGGTCGCAGCATCAGTTTCAAATCTGTCAACGACTACGGCGGCGAAAACAAAGGCGAGCTGCCTTTGGCCGCTCGTCGATAGACTTCAAAAAAGAAAGAAATGAGGGTTTCGATCGGTGGATGCTGCAAGGCAAGCGCAAGCGTGTTTCTTCGAAGGCCGGGTGCGACGTGTGCACAGGCCGACAAAGCTCTCCGCAGTGGTCATCGGCATTGCTCTTTTCTCGGCCCGCCTGCAGGCCGCTCCGGCCGATGAGGCGCCGACCTATCAATTCGACAGCGGATTCCTGATGGGGTCCTCGCTCGGGGCCGGTGGTCTCGAGCGCTTCAACAAGGCCAGCGCCATCGATCCGGGCGTCTACCAGGTCGACGTTTTCGTCAATGGCGCCTTTCGCAGCCGGAAGGCCGTCGAGTTCCGCGCCGTCGGCAAGGAGGTCGTTCCCTGCCTGGAAACCTCGTTCCTGGTCGGCGCTGGCGTGCTCGCCAGCAACATTTCGTCCGCCGGTGTCGAGCCGGGTGCTGCCCAGGACGCTTCCGGTGCCGTCTGTCTGCCGCTCGGCCAGCGCATCGCCGGCGCGCGCGCGGCCTTCGACCTGCCGCGCCTGCGGCTGGACCTGTCGATCCCGCAAGCGCTGATGAAGCGTGCGGTGCGTGGCGCGGTCGACAAGGCCGACCTCGACCCGGGCGTCCCCGTGGGCTTCCTCAATTACGACACCAATTACTTTCGCGCCAGCAATGCCGGCAGTACCAGTGAATCCACGTACCTCGGCATGAATTTCGGTGCCAACGCGGGGATGTGGCGCTTCCGCCAGCAGTCGAGCTACAACTACCAGAACGGGCCGGGCTATGGCGGGGGCCACTGGAACTCGATCCGGGCCTACGCGCAGCGCGCCTTGCCTTCGCTCGACAGCGAACTCACCATCGGCCAGAGCTATACTAC
>NZ_JBFUCI010000079.1:0-18737 GCF_056405335.1 Variovorax sp. P1_H12_2 | reverse complement strand
ATGCGAGGGCGATGGCGGCCGTCGGCAACGCCTGGCGGCCGAGCATGGAGCGGTGGCGCGTTGGCATGGCGTTTCCCTCTCGGAGTCGAGGCGGGACCTGCTGCGCACGGGCAACTGGCCCGTCAATGGATGGGCCGGATAGAGGACAAAAATTCTGGCACCCCCCGAGGGGCCGCGCAATAGACCATTGGGCAAGGCGCCCTCATCCCATTGGACATGGCTCGGCCCTGCGGCAGCAAAGATGCCCGTCAGCCGCTCATCCCGTCACCCGGAGCGTTTGGCGGCGTGGTAGCGGCCGGTCCCGCGAGCAATGACCGTGTCGCCAGGCAGCACGTCGCCAGGTTCGTGCTCGGGCATGTTCGCCACGCGCTGGTAGTGGGGAGCGAAGTCGATGTGTGCCAACTCCAGCAACTTGTCGAGACTGTCCAGGACGAAGTAGGTTTCCTGGAAATCGTCGATGCGATAGCGCGTTCGCATCACGCGTTCCAGGTCGAAGCGCACCCGGTTGGGCGAACTGTCCTCGACGGAGAACACGGTCTCCGTGGCGGACGAGGCGATGCCCGCGCCGTAGATCCGCAGTCCTTCGGGCTGTCGCACCAGGCCGAATTCGACCGTGTACCAGTACACGCGCGCAAGTTGCTCCAGCACGCCGAGTTTCTTGGCGCGCAGCCCGCCTACTCCGTACGCCTGGATGTAGTCGGCGATGGCGGGGTTCATCAGCATGGGGACATGGCCGAACACGTCGTGGAAGACGTCCGGCTCTTCCAGGTAGTCCAGCTGGTCCGGCTGGCGGATGAACCGGCCCGACGGGAAGCGCCGATGGGCCAGGTGCTCGAAGAACACGTCGTCCGGGATGAGCCCTGGCACCGCGACCACCTGCCAGCCGGTGCGCTTCATCAGCGCGACCGAGAGGTCCTCGAAGTTCGGGATCCGGTCGGCGCCGATCGGCAGGTCTTTCATGCCCTGGAGAAACTCGTCGCAGGCGCGCCCGGGGAGGAGCGCGCTCTGGCGCTCGAAGAGCGTCTTCCACACACCGTGCTCCTGCGCGGTGTAGGAAGACCAGCCCTGGTCGATGGTCCAGTCCGGGCGTTCCGGGCGATGCGCCTCGCCAGCGGCAAGGCCATGCCGAGCGGTTTCGTTGAGCTGTCTCAGCATCTTCGGAACTCCTCGGCGGCCTGCCGGTGGTGCGGCCATGGATGGGCTCGTTCGCTCATGCGTGCTCCTTTGCGCTTGCCAGCCGATGCGGCGCTCTTCGCGGTTCGTCCCGCCATGCACCCATGGTAGTGAAATTTCAATTCCCTATGGCGCAACATGAACCGGCGGAGAGGGTGCCTGGCGGGACGAACTTCTTGCTAGGCCGGGGGAGAGGGTGTGGGCGATGGATGAGGCGGAACGTTCGGGGTGTGCGGATGTGGTAGGCAATTTCCATCTGATATACCGCACTTGAGGTTCCGGCGACACCTCCACTCCCCTCCAGATCTCAGGCCACCAGGCGATACCCCACCGCAATTTCTGTGATCAGATGCTGCGGCTGAGCCGGATCGACCTCGAGCTTCTGCCGCAAGTGCCCCATGTAGATGCGCAGATAGTGGCTCTGCTCGCCGTGGGTCGGGCCCCACACTTCACGCAGCAGCTGGCGCTGCGTGAGCACCCGGCCCGCATTCGCCACCAGCACCGACAGCAGCCGGTACTCGGTCGGCGTCAGATGCACCTCCGCGCCCGCGCGCCGCACCAGGCGGGCGCCGCGATCGACCTCGACCTCTCCGAAACGGAACAGCGCCTCGGGCTCGTCGCCGCCCGCGGCTCGCGGCCGGCGCAGGTTGGCGCGCACGCGGGCCAGCAGTTCGCCGGTGCCGAAGGGTTTGGTCAGGTAGTCGTCGGCGCCGGCGTCCAGCGCGGCGATCTTGTCGGCTTCGTCGGTGCGCGCCGAGAGCACGATGATCGGCACGCCCGACCAGCCGCGCACGTCGCGGATCAGGGACACGCCGTCGCCATCGGGCAGACCGAGGTCGAGTACCAGCAAGTCGGGCTGGCGCGTGCCTGCGGCGGCCAGGCCTTCGCGCAGCGTGCCGGCCTCGTGCACCTGCCAGCCCTCCGCTTCGAGCGCCCCGCGAACGAAACGGCGGATCTGAGGCTCGTCCTCGATCACGATGGCAACAGGAGTGGACATGGATTCAGTCTGAAATGGCGATGGGTTCGATCGACGCGGGCGGTTCGCGCCGAGGCAGCGTGACCGTGAATTCTGCCCCGCCGTCCGATGCGTTGGCCGCCGCGATCTCGCCGCCGTGCGCGCTCACCACCGCCTTGCAGATCGCCAGCCCGAGCCCGACGCCCGGCGTGGCGGACTCGGCCTGGCCGCGGGTGAACTTGTCGAACAGCTGCTGCTCGTGGCCCCGCATGGCGTTCGGCAGGCCGGGGCCGTGGTCGCGCACCGTGAGCACCAGGCTCCTCGGCGTGACGCTCGCGCCGACCACGATCGGCGCCGCCCCGTACTTGGCGGCGTTCTCGAGCAGGTTGACCAGCACGCGCTCGATCAGCACCGCGTCGAACTCGACCAGCGGCAGGTCGGGCGGCAGCGAMGTCCGCACCTSCAKGTCCCCGAGTGCGGGCCGCGCYGCRCGRATGGCCGAACCGACCACTTCCTCGACCGACTGCCAGTCGCGCCGCAGRTTCACGGCGCCGCCCGCGATGCCGCTCTCGAGCCGCGCCATGTCCAGCAGGTTGCTGACCAGCGCATGGAGCTGGTGMGCCTGCGCGACGATCGCGCGCGCCACCGCATGCGCCCCGGCTGCGCCYTCGGGCAGTGCGGGCAGCGATTCGGCCAGCGCGATCAACGCCGTCAGCGGCGTGCGCACGTCATGCGAGATCGCGCCCAGCAGCGCATTGCGCAGGCGCTCGGACTCCATCTCGACCACCGCCCGCTGCGCCACCTCGACGTAGTGCACCCGCTCCAGCGCGATGGCGATCTGCCGCGCCAGCGTGTCGAGCTGCTGCGCCTCTTCGGGAATCCGCAGCCAGCGCGCGTGCGCGGGCTCCAGCGCGAGCACGCCGCGCACCCGCATCGGCGCCTTCAGCGGCACGTAGTGCCAGGGCTGCGCTGCCAGCGTGGCGGTGGCGAGTCCGGCCGGCTGCCCYTGGCGGAAGCTCCAGTCGGCCACGCTGGGGTCGAAGCCCGGCGGCGCGGGCGCGGGCATGACCAGCCGGTCGTTGGCGTCCGCCGCCAGCACCACCGCCTTGCCGCCGAAATGGCCCCGCACCGCCGCCGCGCCGAGGGCGGACACCTGCGCGCTTTCGAGCGCAGCCGAGAGTTCGCGCGTGAGCTCGAACAGCGACTGCGCACGCCGCTCGCGGCGGGTCGACACGCCGGCCGCGAAGCGCAGTCCGGCCGTGAGCTGGCCCACCAGCAGGCCGACGCCGAGCATGACCGCGAAGGTCACGAGGTACTGCACGTCGCTCACCGCGAACGACAGGCGCGGCGTGACGAAGAAGAAGTCGAAGGCGGCCACGTTGAGCATCGCGGCGAAGGCCGCCGGGCCGCGGCCGAAACGCAGCGCCACGCCGACCACGCCGAGCAGGAACAGCATCACGATGTTGGTGAGTTCCAGCACGCCCGCCAACGGCGTGGCCACGAGGGTGATCGCGAAGCCGACGGCCGCCGCCCAGGCGTAGCCCGGCCAGCGCACCTGCGGCGGGTCGGACTCTTCGGGCGGCTCGCCGTCGCTCCGCGCGGTGGGACGAAGCTGCGCGAGGTTGCGCGAGCTSTCGGCGCGCGCCACCTCGACGATGTCGATGCCCGGCGCRTGGCGCGCCAGCTCGCGCGTGAGCGCGCGCCGCGGCCACCCGCGCAGCCAACCGCGCGCGGGTTCGGCGCGGCCCACCACCAGCGTCGCGCAATTGAGCCGCTGCGCCTGCGCRGCGAGGGCCTGCGCCACCTCGACGCCGGTCAGCACCGCCGTCTCCGCGCCCAGCGCCTGCGCCAGCTGCAGCACCGCGAGGATSCGRTCGCGCCGGCTCGCACCGAGGCGCTGCAGCCGCGGCGTCTCGACGTAGGCCGCATGCCAGCGCACGTTGAGCTGGCCCGCCAGCCGGGCCGCGGTGCGCACCGTCTGGCCCGCGCCCTCGTGCGGGCCGACGCACACCAGGATCGCGCCCGAGGTGTTCCAGGCCGGCAGCCCCTCGTCGCCGCGCGGGCCGGACTGCTCCACCCGCCAGCCGCGCACGTCGTCCTCCACATGCTCGGCGGTGCGCCGCAGCGCAATCTCGCGCAACGCGATCAGGTTGCCCTTGCGGAAGAAGTGGCGCGCCGCGCGCTCGGCCTGCTGCGGCAGGTAGACCTTGCCGGCCGCCAGCCGTGCCGTCAGTTCGTCGGGCGTGACGTCGACCAGCACCACCTCGTCGGCCTCGTCGAGCACGGTGTCGGGCACGKTCTCGTGCACGCGCACGCCGGTGATCGCGCCGACCGTGCCGTTGAGGCTTTCGAGGTGCTGCACGTTGAGCGCCGACCAGACCTCGATGCCGGCGGCCAGCAGTTCCTGCACGTCCTGCCAGCGCTTGGCGTGGCGCGAGCCCGGGGCGTTGGTGTGGGCGAGCTCGTCGACCAGCAGCACGGCCGGCCGGCGCGCCAGCGCGGCGTCGAGGTCGAACTCCCGCAGCGTACGGCCGCGGTAGGGCAGCTCGCGCAGGGGCAGCGCCTGGAGGCCGGCCAGCAGCGCCGCGGTCTCGCTGCGGCCATGCGTCTCGACCACGCCGATCACCAGGTCGCGCCCGGCCGCGTGCTCGCGCTGCGCCGCGCTGAGCATCGCCCAGGTCTTGCCGACGCCCGCGCTGGCGCCGAAGTAGATGCGCAGCCGGCCGCGCCGCGCGCGCTCGTCCTCCGCGCGCAGTTGCGCGAGCAGGGCATCGGGGTCGGGGCGGGCGGCGGCGTTCATGAAGCGGGCAGGGCGCACAGGGTATCCCATCGCCGGGCGTCGAACCCGAGCGAGAATGCCTGCCCGCTCACGCGCGGCTCGCCGACGCGGCCTCGCAACGACGGCGTCAACGAAGCCCCGGCGCCGCCATCTGCGACGGTCGAATCGGGGCGAACTGATTCTTTACCCGGCAGCGTTTCGGCGTCACATTGGATGGCATTCTCGTGAGGCTGCCATGTCCAATTTTCTTCGCTACCTGCGTGCCGTTCTCTGGGGCCTCATCGGCCTGGGCGGCCGCCGGGCCGACGCCGACGAGCGGGTCGACCAGGCAGGCGCGGTGCCGATGATCGCCATCGCGCTGGTGCTCGTGCTGCTGCTGGTGGTCGGCTTGATCGCGCTCGCGAAGTTCGCCGCCAGAGCTTGAATGGCCCCCACGCTCCCCCACTTCGTGTGGGTCGCTGCCCCCCGAGGGGGCCGCAGGCCGCCTTGGGGCGGCCCGGCGCCGGCCTGAGTCGCCCCCACGCTCCCTCAAGGGGAAGACAGCAGGCGGCTCGCGGCGAAGCGCAGCTCAGCGCTTGGCCAGCAGCGCCCCCATCGCGAACACCGAGTTCGGCGCATTGACCGGCGGTGGCTTCACGCGACCGGGCAGCACCGGCACGCCGGCCTTGCGGGCCACCCTCACGCCCTTGCTGATCTGCTCGTCGACCAGGCTTTGCAGCGTGATCGACTCCAGGAATTCGACCGCGCGGCGATTCACCGAATCCCACAGTTCGTCGGTGGTGCAGCGGTGCACGGCGCCCGGCGCATCGGGGCGCTGAGGGCGTGCCTTCAGCTCGGCCTCGTCGTCGATCGACAGGATGATCTCGGCCACGCTGATGTCCGAGGCCTTTCGGGCGAGCGAATAGCCCCCGCCCGGCCCGCGTGTCGATTCGACCAGCTTTTGGCGTCGCAGCTTGCCGAACAGCTGTTCCAGATAAGACAGCGAAATGCGCTGACGCTGGTGGATGGAGGACAGGTTGACCGGGCCGGTGCGCCCGTTCAGTGCCACGTCGATCATGGCGGTGACTGCGAAGCGGCCTTTGGTGGTGAGACGCATCGATGATTCTTTCTTGTGATCAGGGGCGGCCAAGCGCCGCCCGAGGGAGTCGCAGCGTGACGTGCGAAACGTCGTGCTGCAGGGTGCTGGCAACGGGGGGCAGGGCCCCCGCGTGCAGCGGGCCTAGAGCGTGAAGGCCTGGCCGCGGGGTGGCCGCTTGGGATGCTCGAGAAAGGGCGATGCCCTGAGCGTCGATGGCGGTTGCGGCGCCAACTGCGACACGGCCAGCGGGACGAACGGGCTCGGGCCGCCGATCAGGATTTCGCTGCAGTCGTGACGCTGTTCGTCGTGGCCGGGGGTTTCGTCCCCGGTGTCGGCCGGTGCGCCCGCGGCCGCCATCAGATCCTGCGCCTGCGCAGAGCCGTGCTGAGGCATGCCCGATGCGCTCTGGGCGGCGGCGGTGGCGAAGCCGAAGCAACACAGCACGAGCGCAATAACAGCAGTGACGAGCCAGCGGAGCATGAAGATCCTATTTTAACTGCCTCCGAACTCGGAGGCCCTTCAGTCCGCCTACGCCCAATCACCCCGGGAAGTCGGATGCAAGTCCGATGCTTTCAGATCTTTCCCATATGACGCATCGAGGCCAGCAGAGACAATGGCCAACGTCAAGCAACTTCAGCGCCTGTGCGTTCGGAATCCTGCCCCCCCAAGGATTGTCCCGTCGGCCAAGTGCTTGAGTCTTGAGTCGCCGGAATGCGCATGGAAGTGGCGCAACCGGACCTCTTAAGCGTGGCCGAAGCGGCTGCGCGCCTCGTTCTCCACTCAGAGATCAAGAGCCTTCGCGCCCCCGCGCACGACCACCTCCGTGGTCGAGTCGCGCGTGGCGCTGCGATGGCCCCGGATCTTCGAAATTGTCTCCATGCGAATACGCCCCCTATTCTTGTTCGGCACAGGCCGTCATCTCAGCAACGGATCGATCCGTTTCGTCACGCGTCGTGCGGCAGTGACGATCGCCCTCGCTGCTGCAGCGGCGGCTTCGGCCGCCGCGCTCGCACTGGGTGCCGCCGTCGGAGCGCATTGGGCCGAGCGCGAAGCGGCGGGCAATCAGGCCGCGCATGGCGCCGCGCGCGCCTATGTGGTGGACGAACTGGGCAAGCTGAACGCATCGGTCGCACAGATGGAGCCGCGGCTTTCCCGTCTGGCTGCGCATGTCGGCGAACTGCGCGGACTTCAATCACGTCTCAAGTCGCCGAAGGCGTCGCTCCGCCCGTCGAACACCTCCGCAGACCATGCCGCGCACGATGGCGAAGGCGGTCCGGCCTTGCCGCCGCGGCCTTGCGCCGACGCGACGGCAGCGCCCGCTCAGGCCGAAGTCGGCCGTATGCGCCGCCAAGTCGAGTGCATTGCCGACGCGCTGGTTCGGCTCGAACAGGAGGCCGTCACGCACACGGTCGCCTGGGCCGCGCTTCCGGGGCGCTCGCCGGTCGATGGCGCCCACTTTGGCTCGCCCTTCGGGAATCGAATCGATCCCTTCGACCGTCGCCTGAGCTTTCATTCGGGCATCGATCTCGCCGCCCTGACTGGGACGCCGATTCTCGCCACGGCCGGCGGCCGCGTGAGTTTCTCCGGACAGAAACCCGGCTACGGCAATGTGGTCGAGATCGATCATGGCAACCGGCTGGTCACCCGTTACGCGCACGCATCGCGCCTGGTCGCGCGCGAGGGCGATCTGGTGATGCCGCGACAGCACATCGCCGACGTCGGATCGACCGGCCGCTCGACCGGACCGCACCTGCATTTCGAGGTGCTGGAGAACGGCGAGCCCATCGATCCGGCCAACTACCTGACACTGTTCGCTGCAAATTCCAATGGCTGATCCGCGCGGTTTTCGCGCTTCGAGCCGCCTCGCCACGCGAGCCTATGCGCTGCGGCCCGTTCGATCCATTGCCGCCAGGGTAGGGACGTGGGCCACCGTGTGCGCGGCATGCCTCGCGGCCGGCGCGGCGGTGTCGAAGTGGCACGGGCAGCGCGAAGCAGCGCCGATCGGACCGTGTGTTGCGACGCCCTCCGAAGAGCTCGTTCAGGCGGAACTGGCGCGCACTCGGCTGGCGCTGGCGCAGGAAGAGGCCGCGCGCGCCGCCATGCAGAAAGCCGCCGATGAGTCCGCTGCGGAAGTCAGCCGGCTTGGCACGGAACTCCGCTTTTTGCGCGGGCAACGCGCGACGCGACCTTGAGTCGTCGATCCCGCGCTGGCGGCCCGCCAGGAGCGATGCGGCATCCCATTCCATTCCATTCCTCAATCAGAAATCGTCCATGTTCGGCAAGAAGAAATCGGCGGGAATCCGTCAAGCGAAGTTCGCGACCCTGGTCGCGCACGATGTGCGCCTCATCGGCAACCTTGAATTCAGCGAGGGCCTGCGCTTGGATGGCCACGTGCAGGGCAACATCAGCGGAAAGACCGGCAGCCAGACACTGCCCGTGCTGAGCAACCGAGGCTCGATCACCGGCAACGTGCATGGTTACGACGTGGTCGTCAACGGAACGATCGTCGGCGACGTGTTCGCCGACCACTTCGTCGAACTGCAGGCGAATGCACATGTCACCGGCAACATCGACTACCAGCAGTTGCGGATGGATTGCGGCGCGACCGTGGACGGCAAGCTGACGAAGCGCGACATCGACTCGCCCCCCTCCGCCGCCGCCGGTGAGGCCGCCGAATCGGCGACATCGCCGCGTTCCCCTATCGCGTGATGCGGTCGGCGCGCGCGCCGACCTCCGCACCGCTGCGCAGGCGCGCGTACTCGGCGGCGGCTTGCCTGGACGCGGGCGTGGACATGTCGGCGCCGGCTTCGCCGTTCTGTGCGGCGGCCAGTCCCGAACGCATCCAGATCAGGGTGTCGGCCTGGACCATCGCCCGGCTGTTGGCGGAGACGCTCACCGCGGCGCGCGGGTGGCCCTCGGGATACCCTCGGTCCGGTGCGTTCTGCAGCCAGCCCCGGGTGTCGGCCGCCACGGCATCGCGGTTCGTGGCGGAGGTCAGCGGCGCGGGCCGGGGATCGCCCTCCGCATAGTTGCCGGCCGAGGCGGGACCTGCGATCGCGCCGAGCAGGAGGGTCAGCAGCAGGGAGTGCTTGCGGGAGATGTTCATCTTCGATCCTTTGACAAATAGAGTGGCGTTGTGGCCGGCCGAGACAAGCACCAGAAGCTTGTCGCTTTCGGTTCACCCACTCTAGGTTGCGGATCCGCGGATTCCCGTACAGCCAGATGACAGTCGCGTCATGTCAGCCTTCGCGCATCGCCACGGAGAAACCGATCTCGGTCACCCCCGATCGCGACGTGGCCCGCGTCTGACCGCCGTGCATCCGCGCGATTGCCGCCACGATGGCGAGGCCGAGCCCATGGTGCTCGGACGAGTCGGTGCGAGACCGCTCCGCCCGGAAGAAGCGCTTGAAAAGATGGGGCAACTCATCGGCCGCGACCGGCTGCCCCCGGTTGGCAACCCTGACCCAGACGCTGCCCGGCTGCGCTTCGATCGCCACCGCGATCGTGGAGCCGGGCGTCGCATACCGGCTGGCATTGCTCAGCAGGTTCGAGAGCGCCCGGCGCACCAGCCCGGTGTCGATGCCGACCTGCGCGTCGCCGGCCACATGCACGCGCAGTCCCGCGACTTCGAGCGTGGCCTCGTGAAAATCCAGCACGGTGCGCACCTGTTCGGCGAGACTGACCGGCGCCAGGCGGCGCGCGACGGCGCCCCGGTCCGCCTGGGTGAGGAAGAGCATGTCGGTCACGATCGTGGAGACGCGCCGCGCCTCTTCCAGTGCCGACAGCAGCGCTTCCCGCAGTTCGTCGGCCGATCTCGGCCGGGCCAGCTCGACCTCCACCATCCCGATCAGATTGGCCAGAGGCGTGCGCAGTTCGTGCGCCACATCGGCGTTGAACGCTTCGAGTTGCTGATAGGCTTGTTCGGCCCGATCGAGCACCGCGTTGAACTGCGCCACCCAGGGCGCGATTTCCGAGGCGTAGGGCGATGGATCGATGCGCCGGCCCGGATGTGCGGGGCCGGTGGCCGCCGTCTGTTCCACCAGGCTCTTCAAGGGCTTCAGCCCCCGGCGCACCAGCATCGCGCCGGTCGAGGCGATGAGCATGGAACCGAGGACGACCGCGCCCAGCAAGGTCCAGGCGAGCCGGGCCAGCAACCGGGCGTCGTCCTGGACATCGATGCCCAGTCGCAGATGCATGACGGCATCGCCGGACTGGATCTTCTGCTCGTCGGCGGGCATCCACAGCCAGCGCGCCGAGGCGCGGCTGGGCGTGGTCGCGTAGACGATCTCGCTGCCTTGGCGCAGCACGAGGCTGATCTCCGAGTGCGTCAGAAAGAAGTCGTCCAGCTTGTGACGCAGGCCGTCCCGGCCCGTCTCGCTGCGAGACTCCTCGATCAGATGCCGGATCAGTTCGGACTGCCGTTCGAACTCGCTGGCCTGCTTCAACTGGAAGCTCCAGGCGGTCACGGCGTAGATCGCGGCACAGACCAGGCTCAATCCGAGCAGTGCCTGGACCGCGAACCAGCGCGACAGCGCCGCCTGAATGGAGCTCGCATTCACGGCAAGCCGCCTTGCCGGCTCTCCAGCACGTACCCCATGCCGCGCACCGTGTGCAGCAGCTTCTCGTCGAAGGGATCATCGATCTTGCCGCGCAGCCGCCGGATGGCGACTTCCACCAGATTGGTGTCGCTGTCGAAGTTCATGTCCCACACCTGCTCGGCCAGTTGCGTGCGGGACAGCACATGGCCCTGGCGGCGCATCAGCAGGGTCAGCAACGCGAACTCCTTGGCGGTCAGATCGAGACGTTGCCCGTGGCGCGAAGCCTTGCGCGAGAGCACGTCGAGGCTCAGGTCCTTGAGCACGTAGCTCGACATCTCGTGCAGCTTTCCACGCCGCAGGAGTGCCTGGATTCGGGCGAGCAATTCCGAGAAAGCGAAGGGCTTCGCGAGGTAGTCGTCCGCGCCGCTTTGCAGTCCGCGCACCCGGTCGGCCACCTCGTCGCGAGCCGTCAGCATCAGGACCGGCATCGACTTGGACTTGCGCACGGCATCCAGCACCGCGAAGCCGTCGATGCCCGGGAGCATCACGTCCAGTACCAGCAGGTGGTAGTCGCCGTCGAGCGCCAGGTTGCGCCCCTCGGTGCCGGTGCGCGCCAGATCGACCGTGAAGCCGCTTTCGGAGAGTCCCTTGACGAGGTAGTCGCCCAGCTTGTGTTCGTCTTCGATGACCAGGATTCGCATCGCCGGATGTTACGGCGCACGCATGGTCACAAGGATTACTTCTTTGTAATCCGGCAGTCCGGCGAATGCCGGACTGGCTTCCTAGAGTGCCGGCATGCACAAGTCACCCGACGACCACGGCTTCTCGACCGGCCCCAGGCACCGAAGCAATTAGAATGCGCGGCATGCACCGGGTTCGCCTGCTCGTCCTTTGGATCATGATGATCGCCGTGCCCTTCCAGGGGTACGCGGCGGCAGCCATGCTCTACTGCGGGCCGGGGCATGCCGGTGCGACGGCCGCGGTGTCCGCCGAGCCTTCCGTGGCGCACGACCATGCCCAGCACCCGCACGGTGACGGCCATGGCCACCCGCACCAGGAAGCCAAGCCGCCCGCGAACGACGACGGCGGCCAGAGCGTCAGCGCGGCGCAAGACACCCAGCACAAGTGCAGCACCTGCGGCGCGTGCCATGCCACCGCGCTGACCAGCACCCTGCAGCTGGCCGTGTTCCACGACCTGCCCCACGCCGATCTGGCGGAGCCGGCCGTCACCATGGCCACGCTCGCGCCGCGCGTTCTCGACAAGCCTCCTCGCGCCTAGCGCGTTCGCTCGCCTGTGGCCCTGGTGTCACGGGCCGGCGCGAACGCTCATGCATCGCCTGCGTCCTGCCCATTCCGGGTGGCTCCGACGCACACCGTTCATGCACTTGCGAGGACTCCATGTTCCCTTCATCGCCGGCCCGTTGGCTGGCCGTATTACCCGTCATGGCGGCGCTGGCCGCCATGGCGCAACCCGCGCCCGCGCCTTCCGGCACGGCCCCCAGCGCGGCGCCACCGACCCTGAGCTACAAGTCCGCGTTCGAGGGCTACCAGTCCTTCGCCGATGAAAAACCCATCCCCTGGAAGAAGGCCAACGACACCGTCCAGCGCCGCGGCGGGTGGCAGGCCTATGCCAAGGAAGCGTCGAACGACACCCGCCCCGCCGAGACCGGATCGCCCCAGGGTGCGGCCGCCGCGCAGCCGGGCCACGCGATGCCGATGCACGGCACGCCGGCAGCGCCGGTGAAAAAGGACCCGCCATGATGCGCGCCTTGCGCTTGACGACCGTCGCTGCCGCGGTCGTCTTCCTTGCCGGCTGCGCCTCGGTGAGCATCGACGACGCCTTGCAGGAAACCAACGCCCGTGCCCAACCCTTCACCCAGGGCAAGCTGGAACTCAGCCGCACCCAGGAGCAGCGTGACCGCCGCTCGGCGCTGACGCAGGAACTGCTGTCCCGGCCGCTGTCGCAGAACGATGCGGTCCAGGTCGCGCTGGCCAACAGTCCGGCGGTCCAGGCCCTGGTCGCCCGGAGCTGGGCCGACATCGCCGCAGCCAACCAGACGGGCCGGATGCCCAACCCGATCTTCACGTTCGAGCGCATGACGCTGAACAGCGAACTCGAACTGGGCCGTCTGCTGTCCTTCGGACTCCTGGATCTCATCCTGCTGCCGCGGCGGCTGACGATTTCCAAGAGCCAGGCGAACCAGGCCAAGGTCCAGCTCACCGCCACCGTGGTCGACCAGGTCACGCAGGTCAAGCAGGCCTGGGTCCGCGCCGTCGCCGCGCAGCAGATGCGCCAGTACGCCGAACAGGTCCATCGGTCGGCCCAGGCCAGTGCCGAGCTCGCGCGCCGGATGCAGCTGGTCGGCAACTTCAGCAAGCTCCAGCGCGCACGCCAGCAGGTCTTCTATGCCGACGCCACCACCCAGCTTGCCGCGGCGCAACACGCCGCCATCGCGACGCGCGAAGAGCTGGTTCGTGCCTTGGGGCTGGACGATGCCCAGGCCGCCGGGCTCGTCTTGCCCGAGCGGCTTCCCGACCTGCCGAAAGCGCCGCGCGAGGCGAAGGAAGTCGCGGCCACCGCGACCGAGCAGCGCCTCGACGTTCAGGTCGCTCGCGCCCAGCTCGACGTCGCGGGCCAGTCGCAAGGGATCAACTTGCTGTCGACCTTCACCGACGTCGAGCTCAGCGGCCGCCACGACACCGTGTTCGACAACGCGGAAGGCACGAAGAGCACCCGGCGCGGCTACGAGCTCGACATCCGGCTGCCCCTGATCGACTGGGGAACGGCACAGCGCGATGCGCTGAATGCACAGTCCCTGGCCGCCGCCAACCGCTACGACGCCACCGTGCGCGGCGCGTCCTCGCAACTGCGCGAGGGCTACTCGGCCTACCGCACCGCCTACGACATCGCCCGGCATTACCGCGACGAGATCGTGCCGCTGCGCCAGGCCATGGCCGACGAGAACGTCCTTCGCTACAACGGCATGCTGATCGGCGTCTTCGAGCTGCTGGCCGAAGCGCGCGACCAGGTCACGAGCGTGATCAACGCCATCAACGCCCAGCAGCAGTTCTGGCTCGCGGACGCCGCCCTGGCCGCCTCGGTCATCGGCAAGCCGACCGCCGCCGGGGCACCCATGGCCGGCGCCGGGGCTGCCTCCGCCTCCGGCGCCGCGCATTGAGCGCGACCCGAACCCGACGACACATCGATCGATGAACGACATGACAAACAGACGCAGTTTCCTAGGCGGTGCGGGCGCCATCACGGGCGCCATCGCGGCCGCGAGCGTCGGCAAGGTGGCCATGGCCGCCTTGCCCGAGCCCGTGCTCCAGACGACGCCCGACACCATGCCGCCGCTCGCGCCCCCGAGCGGACGGCCGTACAACCCGGTGGTCACGCTCAACGGCTGGACCTTGCCCTGGCGCATGAACAACGGCGTCAAGGAGTTCCACCTGGTGGCCGAGCCCGTGGTGCGCGAAATGGCGCCCGGCTTCAAGGCCAACCTGTGGGGCTACAACGGCCAGTCGCCGGGCCCGACCATCGAAGTCGTGGAAGGCGACCGGGTCCGGGTCTTCGTGACCAACAAGCTGCCCGAGCACACCAGCATCCACTGGCACGGGCAGCGTTTGCCCAACGGCATGGACGGCGTCACGGGCCTGACCCAGCCGGCCATCCGGCCAGGCAAGACCTTCGTCTACGAATTCGTGGCGCGCCGCCCGGGCACCTTCATGTACCACCCGCATGCGGACGAGATGGTGCAGATGGCGATGGGGATGATGGGCTTCTGGGTGACGCATCCGAAGGGCGAACACCCGCTGATCGACAAGGTCGACCGCGACTTCGTGTTCCTGCTCAATGCCTACGACGTGGAGCCCGGCAGCGCCACGCCCAAGATCATGACGATGCTGGACTTCAACCTCTGGTCCTGGAACAGCCGGATCTTCCCCGGCATCGACTCGCTCAACGTCCGGCTCAACGACAAGGTGCGCATCCGGATCGGCAACCTGACGATGACGAATCACCCGATGCACCTCCACGGGCACGAGTTCCTGGTCACCGGAACGGACGGCGGGCCCACGCCGAAGAGCACCCGCATGTACGAAGTCACGACCGATGTGGCGGTCGGCCAGATGCGGCAGATCGAGTTCCTGGCCGACGAGGAGGGCGACTGGGCCTTCCACTGCCACAAGAGCCATCACACCATGAACGCCATGGGCCACGACGTTCCCACCCTGATCGGCGTCGACCACAAGGACATCACCCGGCAGATCGCGGACCTGGTGCCCGACTACATGGTGATGGGCGAGCGCGGCATGGCGGACATGGCCGAGATGGAGATGCCGATCCCCGACAACACCGCGCGAATGATGACGGGCGAAGGCCCGTTCGGCTCGGTCGAGATGGGCGGCATGTTCAGCGTCCTGAAGGTACGCAAGGGCCAGAAGCCCGGCGACTACAGCAACCCCGGCTGGTTCAAGCATCCGAAGGGCACGGTCGCCTACGAACTGGGCAGCCCACCGCCCGAGGCGCCGCGGCAACGCGGCGCCGGCGCGGCTGCGATGCCCGCCAACAACATGCCCGCCAAGAACATCGAAGTCCAGATTCGCAAGCCTGCCGGCGGCCACTCCGGCCACTGATTCCTATCCTCCCTCCTCACAAGAAATGAACCTATGAAGCCATCACTGCGCAACACCTCCCTCGCCGCGCTGCTCGCCTTGGCTGCCGTGGCCGCTTCGGCGTCGGGCACCCATGCCGGCGGCCATGGCCATGACGCCGACCAGGCGATCGGCAAGCCCGGCGTGGCCGCCAAGGCCACCCGCACGATCCATGTCGACATGACGGACGCCATGCGTTTCACGCCTGCCGACATCACCGTCAAGCAGGGCGAGACGGTGCGCTTCGTCATCAGGAACTCCGGCGTTCTGAAGCACGAATTCGTCCTCGGCACCGAGCAGGAACTCAAGGAACACTACGAAGCCATGAAGAAGAACCCGGAGATGGAGCACGCCGATCCGAACATGGTGACCCTCGCGGCAGGCAAGACCGGCGAGGTGGTGTGGCAGTTCACCAAGGCCGGCAAGGTCGACTTCGGGTGCCTGCAGCCGGGCCACTACGACATGGGCATGAAGGGCGTCGTGAGCGTCGCCAGATCGGCCGGCAAGGCCGAGCGAAAGTGAGTCGCGCCCTCCATCCGCCGGACATCCGGTCCGGCTCTCTCCCACCTTCCAATCCACTTCAGGGGCATCCCATGATCCATATTCGCATCGCCTTCACGGCATTCGTTGCAGCACTCACGGTCGCCGGGGCGGCCAGCGCCCAGTCCGGCACGCCCGTTCAGGCCGCCGCCGGCGCGGCCGCCGAGTCCGGCGACGCATCGGAACTCTCCGAAGGCGAGATTCGCAAGATCGACAAGGCCGGCAAGAAGCTCACGATCAAGCACGGCACGCTCAAGAACCTCGACATGCCGGGCATGACCATGGTTTTCCACGTGACCGACGAGACCCTGCTCGACAAGGCCCAGGTCGGCGAGAAGGTCCGGTTCCGGGCCGAGAGGGTCGAAGGCAAGTTCACCGTGATCCGGATCGAAGCGGCGCACTAGGGGTCTGTGAACACAGGAATCCCCCTGCGCCGGGGCGACAAGGGGTGCGGGGTTGGGCGCGGGTCGCAGCCCGGGGTTACAACCCGTTGTTGCGACCACGGTCCGTCAACGTGACAATCCTATGAGCGTCATAGGCAAAGCCTTTTCCCTGTTCGTCCGTGCGGCATCCAGAATGCAGAGATCTCGTCAAAAAACCGGAGATTCACCATGAGCCAGACACAAGCGGAAGCCCAGTGCCCCTTCCACCATGCGGTGACCCGCGGCCCTGTCAATCGTGACTGGTGGCCCAACCAGTTGCGGGTGGACTTGCTAAACCAGCATTCCTCCAAGTCCGATCCGATGGGCGAGGACTTCGACTACACGAAGGAGTTCAAGAGCCTCGACTACGAGGCGCTGAAGAAGGATCTGCGTGCGCTGATGACGGACTCGCAGGACTGGTGGCCGGCGGACTTCGGCCACTACGGCCCTCTGTTCATCCGTATGGCCTGGCACAGCGCCGGTACCTATCGGACCGGCGACGGGCGTGGCGGCGGCGGCCGGGGCCAGCAGYGCTTTGCGCCGCTCAACAGCTGGCCCGACAACGTCAACCTCGACAAGGCGCGCCGACTGCTGTGGCCGATCAAGCAGAAGTACGGCCGCAAGATCTCCTGGGCCGACCTGATGATCCTGTCCGGCAACGTGGCCCTGGAATCGATGGGCTTCAAGACCTTCGGCTTCGGCGGCGGCCGCCCGGACACCTGGGAGCCCGACCAGGACGTCTACTGGGGCAAAGAGACGACGTGGCTGGAGGACAAGCGCTACACCGGCGACCGCGACCTGGAAAACCCGCTCGC
Source organism: Variovorax sp. P1_H12_2 (assembly GCF_056405335.1). Lineage (NCBI taxonomy): Bacteria > Pseudomonadati > Pseudomonadota > Betaproteobacteria > Burkholderiales > Comamonadaceae > Variovorax > Variovorax sp. P1_H12_2. The sequence goes on along the minus strand of NZ_JBFUCI010000079.1, from coordinate 1,784 downwards.
CGCGGTGCAAATGGGCCTGATCTACGTCAACCCGGAAGGCCCGAACGGCAACGCGGACCCGGTCTCGGCGGCCAGGGACATCCGCGAAACCTTCGCCCGCATGGCGATGAACGACGAGGAAACCGTCGCCCTGATCGCCGGCGGCCACACCTTCGGCAAGACCCACGGCGCCGGCCCGGCAGACCTCGTCGGCTCGGCCCCGGAAGCGGCCGATCTGGAGGAGATGGGCATGGGCTGGAAGAGCACCTACGCCAGCGGCATCGCCGGCGATGCGATCGGCAGCGGCCTGGAAGTCACGTGGTCGCAGACGCCGACGCAGTGGAGCAACCACTTCTTCGAGAACCTGTTCAAGTTCGAGTGGGAACCGGTCAAGAGCCCGGCCGGCGCCGGACAGTGGCAGGCCAAGGGCGCTGCGGCGGACATTCCGGATGCCCACGACAAGTCGAAGAAGCGCGTGCCCACCATGCTGACCACCGATCTTTCACTGCGCTTGGACCCTGCCTACGAAAAGATCTCGCGGCGCTTCCTCGAGCACCCCGAGCAGCTTGCCGACGCGTTTGCGCGTGCCTGGTTCAAGCTGACGCATCGCGACATGGGCCCGCGCTCGCGCTACCTCGGCCCGGAAGTGCCCGCCGAAGCGCTGATCTGGCAAGACCCGATTCCGAAGGTCGACCATCCCCTGGTCGACGACAAGGACATCGCGGCGCTCAAGACCAAGGTGCTGGCCTCGGGCCTGTCGGTGTCCGACCTGGTGCTGACCGCCTGGGCCTCGGCCTCCACCTTCCGCGGCTCCGACATGCGGGGCGGCTCCGACGGCGGCCGCATCCGCCTCGCGCCTCAAAAGGACTGGGAAGTCAACGAGCCGACCAGGCTGGCCAAGGTGCTCAAGACGCTGGAAGGAATCCAGGGCGAGTTCAACAAGGCGCAATCGGGCGGCAAGAAGGTGTCGCTGGCCGACCTGATCGTCCTGGCCGGCTGCGCCGGCGTCGAGCAGGGGGCCAAGAACGCCGGTCACAAGGTGACGGTGCCCTTCACCCCGGGCCGCATGGACGCGACGCAGGAGCAGACCGATGTGCAGGCCATGGCGGTGCTCGAGCCGGTGGCCGACGGCTTCCGCAACTACCTCAAGAAGGACTTCAACGTTCCCGCCGATGCGCTGCTGATCGACAAGGCGCAGCTGCTCACCCTGACCGCGCCCCAGATGACGGTGCTGGTGGGCGGCATGCGCGCGCTGGGCGCCAACGTCGGTGCCACCAAGCACGGCATCTTCGGCCAGAAGGAGCACGCGCTGACCAACGAGTTCTTCGTGCGCCTGCTCGACCTGAACACGACCTGGAAGGCCGTGCCCGGCGAGAACAACCTGTACGAGGGCGTTGAACGCAAGACGGGCGAGCCCAAGGGCAGCGCGACGCGCGTGGACCTGGCCATCGGCTCCAATTCAGTGCTGCGCGCGCTGGCCGAGGTCTACGGCAGTTCGGACGCAAAGGAGAAGTTCGTGAAGGACTTCGTCGCGGCATGGACCAAGGTGATGAACCTTGGCCGCTTCGACATCGGTTAGACAATCCTCGCGGTTGCCGATTCGCCAACCGGATCTTTCAGGAGGCCAACGAACGTTGGCCTCCTCAAGCGCAGCCACAAGCCGCCGTTCGAGGCCGGCGCCTGGTTCGGGCGCTGTCCGGCGATGAAAGCACGCCTTCATCTTTGCCCTCCTCCCGAGGGGGTGCAGTGCTACGCTATGCAGACAAGCGTGCGGGAGACAACGATGACGGCCAGCTACGTGGAAA
>NZ_JBFUCI010000078.1:0-18919 GCF_056405335.1 Variovorax sp. P1_H12_2 | reverse complement strand
TGGCCGCGCCGCGCGTGCTGCTGGCCCCGCTGGGCGACGGCGGGCCGGCCGCCGTCCGCACGGCCGTGCTCGCGGCCGTCAACGCGGCCAAGGGCTCCAATCCCAAKCGGCTGGCGATCGTCTTTGCCGGGGCCGTCGACGCGGCGTGCCTGGGCAGCGCGGTGCTGGCCACGGCCGATGCCAGCTATGTCTACACCGAAACCAAATCCAAGCCCGAGCCGCGGACCCTGCGCCAGCTGACCCTGGGCGTGCCGGACGCGGCTGCGCTGCGAGAGGCTTTCGACCAGGCCACCGCCACGGTCGCGGGCATCGAACTGGCCAAGGAGTGGGGCAACCGGCCGGGCAACCATTGCACGCCCACGATGCTGGCCGAGGCCGCCAGGGAGCTGGCCGAGCTGCCGAACGTGAAGTGCGAGGTGCTGGGCCCGAAGGAAGTGGCCAAGCTCGGCATGGGCGCATTCGGCGCGGTCGCGCAGGGCTCGGCCGAGCCGCTGCGCTTCATCGTCCTGCGCTACCAAGGCGCGCCGAAGGACCAGGCGCCGGTCGTGCTGGTCGGCAAGGGCATCACCTTCGACACCGGTGGCGTCTCGCTCAAGCCGGCGGCCGAGATGGACGAGATGAAGTTCGACATGTGCGGCGCGGCGAGCGTGCTCGGCGTGTTCCGAGCGCTCGGCGATATCCAGCCGCCGATCAACGTGGTCGGCCTGGTGCCGACCTGCGAGAACATGAACGACGGCCGTGCGATCAAGCCGGGTGACGTCATCACCAGCATGAGCGGCCAAACCATCGAGGTGCTCAACACCGATGCCGAGGGGCGCCTGATCCTGTGCGATGCGCTGACCTATGCCAAGCGCTTCGCGCCGTCGGTGGTGATCGACATCGCCACCCTCACGGGGGCCTGCGTGGTGGCGCTGGGCGGCGTACGCAGCGGGCTCTTCTCGAGCGACGATGCGCTGGCCGACGCGCTCGAAGCCGCAGGCGAAGCTTCGCAGGATCGCTGCTGGCGGATGCCGCTCGACGAGGACTATGCCGAGGGGCTGAAGAGCAATTTCGCCGATGTCGCCAACGTTGCGGGACGCGCCGGCGGCGCCGTCACGGCAGCCAAGTTCCTGCAGCGCTTCGCGAGCGATTACCCCTGGGCGCACCTCGACATTGCGGGCACTGCCTGGAAGAGCGGGGCGGCCAAGGGCTCCACGGGGCGGCCCGTGGGCTTGCTGCTGAACTATCTCCTGGCGCAGAGCCGCAAGGGCGGCACGGGTGCCAAGGCGCAGAAGGCCGGCAAGGCCCGGTCCCGCAAGTGACCGAGATCGACGGCCACTACAACATGCCCGACAAGGTGGGCTACGCCTGCCGCCTGCTGCGCAAGGCAGTGGGCGCCCACGGCGCGCGGCTGGTGGTGGTGGCCGATGCCGCGCTGCTGGAGGCGATCGACCAGGCGCTGTGGACGCTCTCGCCGACCGAATTCATCGCCCATTGCCGCAGCGACGACGCGCCGTTCATCGTCGCCCGTTCGCCGGTGCTGCTGGCGGATGGTGCCTCGGCCTCGCTGCCCGACCGCCCGATCCTGGTCAACCTCGGCGTCGAGCTGCCGGCGAGGTTCGAGCGTTTCGAGCGGTTGATCGACCTGGTCGGCAGCGACGACGCCGACCGCCTGGCCGGCCGCGCCCGCTGGCGGCACTACAAGGACCGCGGCTACGCGATCCGCACCCACGCCTATGGCGGGAGCGCGACCTGATGGCCACAACACCTCGCACGCCGCCGCGCTTCGTGCCCACCCTGACGACGGTGCTCGAGCTCGCGCCGCAGGGTGCCGCGGAGCCGGCGCCCGTTTCGACGGCGCCCGTGTCGACGGCGCCCGCGGCGCCGGCCGCGATCGAGCCCTTGCAGGCGGTCGCGCTCAGCCCCGAAGCCGCGCGGTCCGAGGCCGATGCCTTCCGGCTCGAAGAGCAGTTGCTGCACCGCGTGCTGCAGCGCGTCGACCTCTCGCTCGAAGAGCGCGTGAGCGACGCGGTGTCAGGTGCCGTTCAGCAGCACCTCGACACCATGGTCCCCGCTTTGCGCAGCGAAATCGAAGCCGTTTTGCGAGCTCTGGTGAGCGAAGCGCTGGCCGAAGAGCTTTCCGAAAACCCCGGGTCTACGCCAGCATTCGGACCGCAATCCTTGGGCTAAACTGCGCGCGGGTCGAAAAGCGCGAGGGCGCTGCGCATCCGCGGCGCGATATTTGCTCAATGCATGTGCCCGGATCCAAAGACCGGTTTTCAACTCTACTTATCCATGTTCTGGAGGTTCTCATGCAATTGAAATGGACAGCCGTCGCCCTGGCCGCTCTCGCGCTCGTGGCCTGTGGCAAGAAGGAAGAAGCTGCCGCCCCCGCTGCTCCTGCGCCGACTGCAGCTGCACCCGCTCCCGCAGCCCCGCCGGGCGAAGCTCTGGTGGTCAAGATCGGCCACGTTGGCCCGACCAGCGGCGCCATCGCCCACCTCGGCAAGGACAACGAACTGGGTGCTCGCATGGCGGTCGAGGACCTCAACGCCAAGGGCGTGAAGATCGGCGGCAAGGTCGCCAAGTTCGAACTGCTTGCCGAAGACGATGCGGGCGATCCCAAGCAGGGCACCGCGGTGGCGCAGAAGCTGGTGGACAGCAAGGTCAATGGCGTGGTGGGCCACCTGAACTCGGGCACCACGATCCCGGCCTCCAAGCTGTACAGCGACGCCGGCATCCCCCAGATCTCGCCGTCGGCGACCAACCCGAAGTACACCCGCCAGGGCTACAAGACCACGTTCCGCGTGGTGGCTGACGACACGCAACTGGGTGGCACGCTCGGCAAGTACGCGGTCGAAACCCTGAAGGGCAAGAACATCGCCGTGATCGACGACCGGACCGCTTACGGCCAGGGCGTTGCCGAGGAATTCGAGAAAGCCGTCAAGGCTGCCGGCGGCACGATCGTCGGCCACGAATTCACGACCGACAAGTCGACCGATTTCAACGCCATCCTGACCAAGCTCAAGGGCGCGCAGCCCGACATCCTGTTCTTCGGCGGCATGGACGCCGTCGGCGGCCCGATGCTCAAGCAGGTCAAGCAACTCGGCATGAACGTCAAGTTCATGGGCGGCGACGGCCTGTGCACCGGCGAACTGGCCAAGCTGGCCGGCGATGCGATCGGCGAAGACATGGTGGTCTGTGCCGAAGCCGGTGGCGTGGACGGCGACTTCAAGGCTCCGCTGGATGCCTGGAAGGCCAAGTTCAAGGAAAAGAACGGCGTCGAAGTCCAGATCTACGCACCGTACGTCTACGACGCGGTGCAGGTGATCGCCGCCGCGATGGAAAAGGCGGGCTCGTCCGATCCGGAGAAGTACCTGCCCGAAGTCGGCAAGGTGCAGTACAACGGCCTGACCGGCCCGATCGCCTTCGACGAAAAGGGCGACATCAAGAACGGTGCGCTGACGCTGTACACCTACAAGAACGGTGCGCGTACGCAGATCGCCGTGGTGCGCTGAGCGCTTCGCGCTCGAACAAGAAAAGGGGCCTTCGGGCCCCTTTTTTCATGGGGGCGCCGGGCGGCTGCAAACGCAGAAGTCAACGAAGACGTCGAGGCGACGCGCACAAAAAAGCCCCGACAGGCGGGGCTTTCAAGACGGATCCGGTTGCAGTTGGAAGCTGCGGGAGACGTTTTTTTCTGGCGGAGCAGGCGGGATTCGAACCCGCGGAGGGCTATTAACCCTCACACGCTTTCCAGGCGTGCGACTTAAACCGCTCATCCACCGCTCCGAGCCTTCGATTGTAGCAGCGCCGCGCCACCTTTTCGGACCCGTCGGGCCGCCTCGGCGCGGGAGCAGAAAGCCCCTGCAGGAACAGCAGCAGATTTCGGATGCCCACCTGACCCGATCCTTCATCTGAATTCCGTACACTTCGCGCCTATTTGCCTGTCCGGAGCCCCGCTCATGAAATTCCGCTTCCCCATCGTCATCATCGACGAGGACTTCCGCTCCGAGAACACCTCGGGGCTCGGTATCCGCGCCCTGGCGCAAGCCTTCGAGAGCGAGGGCTTCGAGGTGCTGGGCGTGACCAGCTACGGCGACCTGAGCCAGTTCGCGCAGCAGCAGAGCCGCGCCAGCGCCTTCATCCTTTCGATCGACGACGAGGAGTTCACGGTCGGCCCGGACCTCGACCCGGCGGTGCTGAGCCTGCGCAGCTTCATCGGCGAAGTGCGGCGCAAGAACGCCGACGTGCCGATCTACATCTACGGCGAGACCAAGACTTCGCGCCACATCCCGAACGACATCCTGCGCGAGCTGCACGGCTTCATCCACATGTTCGAGGACACGCCGGAATTCGTGGCGCGCCACATCATCCGCGAAGCGAAGAGCTACCTCGAAGGCGTGCAGCCGCCGTTCTTCAAGGCGCTGATCGACTACGCGGAGGACGGCTCCTACTCCTGGCACTGCCCGGGCCACTCGGGCGGCGTGGCCTTCCTCAAGAGCCCGGTGGGCCAGATGTTCCACCAGTTCTTCGGCGAAAACATGCTGCGCGCCGACGTCTGCAACGCGGTCGAGGAACTCGGCCAGCTGCTCGACCATACCGGCCCGGTGGCGGCCAGCGAGCGCAACGCGGCGCGCATCTTCAACGCCGACCACTGCTTCTTCGTCACCAACGGCACCAGCACCAGCAACAAGATGGTGTGGCACCACACGGTGGCGCCGGACGACGTGGTGGTGGTGGACCGCAACTGCCACAAGTCGATCCTGCACGCGATCATCATGACCGGCGCGATTCCGGTCTTCATGAAGCCCACGCGCAACCACTTCGGCATCATCGGCCCGATCCCCAAGAGCGAGTTCGAGCCGGCGGCGATCAAGGCCAAGATCGCGGCCAACCCGCTGCTCTCGCACGTGGACGCCAGCAAGGTGAAGCCGCGCGTGATGACGCTGACGCAGTCCACCTACGACGGCGTGATCTACAACACCGAGACCATCAAGAACATGCTCGACGGCTACGTCGACACGCTGCACTTCGACGAGGCCTGGCTGCCGCATGCGGCCTTCCACCCGTTCTATGGCGCCTACCACGCGATGGGCAAGCGCCGGGTGCGGCCGAAGGACTCGCTGGTGTTCGCCACCCAGTCGACCCACAAGCTGCTGGCCGGCATCAGCCAGGCCAGCCACGTGCTGGTGCAGGACTCGCAGAACCGGGCGCTCGACCGCGACCTGTTCAACGAGGCCTACCTGATGCATTCGTCGACCAGCCCGCAGTACGCGATCATCGCCAGCTGCGACGTCGCCGCGGCGATGATGGAGCCGCCCGGCGGCACCGCGCTGGTCGAGGAGAGCATCCTGGAGGCGCTCGACTTCCGCCGCGCGATGCGCAAGGTCGAGGCCGAGTTCGGCAAGAACGAATGGTGGTTCAAGGTCTGGGGCCCCGAGAAGCTGGTCGACGAAGGCATCGGCCGGGCCGACGACTGGATCATCAAGGGCGAGTCGCGCACCGCCAAGTGGCACGGCTTCGGCAAGCTGGCCGACGGCTTCAACATGCTCGATCCGATCAAGTCGACCATCGTGACGCCGGGCCTGGACCTGAACGGCAAGTTCGCCGAGACCGGGATCCCGGCCAGCATCGTCACCAAGTTCCTGGCCGAGCACGGCGTGATCGTCGAGAAGACCGGGCTCTACAGCTTCTTCATCATGTTCACGATCGGCATCACCAAGGGCCGCTGGAACACGCTGCTGACGGCGCTGCAGCAGTTCAAGGACGACTACGCCCGCAACCAGCCGATGTGGCGGATCATGCCGGAGTTCTGCCAGGCGCATCCGAAGTACGAGCGCCTCGGGCTGCGCGACCTGTGCCATCACATTCATGAGCTCTACGCACGCTTCGATGTCGCGCGCCTGACCACCGAGATGTACCTGAGCGACCTGACGCCTGCCATGAAGCCGAGCGACGCCTTCGCACACATCGCGCACCGCAAGACCGAGCGGGTCGAGATCGACCACCTCGAGGGCCGCATCACGACCAGCCTGATCACGCCGTACCCGCCGGGCATCCCGCTCTTGATCCCGGGCGAGGTCTTCAACAAGAAGATCGTCGACTACCTCAAGTTCGCGCGCGAGTTCAACACCGAGTGCCCGGGCTTCGAGACCGACATCCACGGCTTGGTGGGCCGCATCGACGAGACGGGCAAGAAGCGCTACTACGCCGACTGCGTGCGGGCCGAGGCCGTGCCGGCGCCGGCCGTCAAGCCAGCAATGGTCAAGCCAGCGACCGTCAAGCCAGCGACCGTCAAGCCAGCCGCAAGGTCATCACGCCCGCGAGGATGACCCCCGTGCCGATCGCGCGCTGCCAGCCGAAAGGCTCGCGCAGGAACAGCGTGCCGATGACAGCGGCGAACAGCACCGAGGTTTCGCGCAGCGCCGCGACCACGGCCACCGGCGCCTGCGTCATCGCCCACAGCGCGATGCCGTAGCTGCCCAGCGAKGCCACGGTACCGACGAGCGCGATCTTCCAGCGCCGCGCCATGTACGCCAGGGCGGCCCGGCGCTGGCCGGGGCGGCGCCACAGGACCAGCAGCAGGTAGGGCAGGCCGTCGAACACGAACAGGCCCGCCACGTAGGCCAGGGCGTCGCCCGAGGCGCGCACGCCGATGCCGTCGACCACGGTGTAGATCGCGATGATGGCCGCGTTGGCCAGCGCGAAGCCGATGGCCTTGCGCCGCCGCGCCTCGTCGCCGTCGCGCAGCGCCGAGCGCGACAGGCCCAGCGTGACGACGCCGACGCAGATCACCGCGACACCGGCCCAGGCCGCCGCCGAGATGCCTTCGCCGATGAAAGGCAGGCTGCCCATCGCGACCAGCAGCGGTGCGCAACCGCGCATCAGGGGGTAGGTGAGGCCGAGGTCGCCGTGCTTGTAGGCGCCTGCGAGCGCGATGTAGTAGCCCAGGTGGATCGCGAGGGAGGCCGCCATGTAGGGCCAGGCGGCGCGAGCGGGCAGCCCGGTGTACAGCAGCAGCGGCACCGCGATGAAGAACCCCAGGCTGTGGATCAGTGCGGTGTCGAGCGCCTTGTCGCCGCCCGACTTGATCAGTGCATTCCAGCCGGCATGCAGCAGCGCGCCGAACAGGACGGCGCCGACGATCGATGCGCTGAGCGTCACGTCAGCATGCAGCGCTGTGCGCGGGCGGGGTCTCGATATCGGAATTGCTCGGTGCCATTGCAGTCCTCAGGCGGAAGTTGTCTTCTCGTTGTTGCGCAAGCTGCGCGCGCGGCCGTGGTGGGCCGCCCTTGAGGATTGTCCATGATCCACAGAGGCCGGCGCCGGGCCGCCCCCAAGGCGGCCTGCGGCCCCCTCGGGGGGCAGCGACCACACGAAGTGAGGGAGCGTGGGGGCCAGTCAGCCGGAGGTGTCGTCGCGCACGCGCAGGAAGCGCGCGAAGCGCGGCAGGCCGCTCGGGCTGGTGCCGTTGTAGCGGTAGGTCACCCAGCTGCCGATGGCCGGCGGCTTCTCGCGCTCGGCGTCGCTGAAGCCGCCGCCGAGCTTGAAGCGCTTGCCGTCGGCGGTCTCGACCCACATCGCGCCCATGCGGCCGGCATGCTTGCCGCGCCCCGGCACGTAGGACAGCACGCGTGCCTCGGCATCGTCGAAGGGCTTGACCTTGAGAAGGTCGGCGTTGCGTTCGGCCCGATAGAGCGATCCGCCGCGATGCAGCATCAGGCCTTCGCCGCCCATGTGCACCGTCTTGTCGAGCAGGGCCTGCAGCGCTTCGTGGGTGCTGGCGCGCAGCTGCGGCACGGGCACGATCCAGGGCGCCTCGGTGATCGGCAGCAATTTGCGCAAGACCGCGAGCCGGGTCGTGAAGTCGCCCGGCGAGGCCGGCAGATCGAACACCATGAAGCGCATCTCGCGCCAGGCGGGGTCCGCCGGCGTCTGGCTGCGCACGGTCGAGACGGCGTGCGCGAAGCGGCCGCGGCCGGCCCAGAGCTCGCCATCCATCGGGACCGCCGGCAGCGCGGCCGTGAACCAGGCCGGCGCCACGATCCGTTCGCCGCCGCGTGTCCACAGCTGCTTGCCGTCCCAGTAGGCCCGCACGCCGTCGTACTTCTCGCTGACCCAGTAGTCCGCCAGCGGCATGCCGCGGCGGTAGACCTCGGCCAGCATCAGCGGCGGTGCGGCATTGCGCGCCAGCGCCGCCGGGGCCAGAAAGGCGAGTCCCGCCAAGACGAAAGCCCGTCGATCGATCTTGTTCATTGACAAGTCCTTCCTCCCCAACCCCCAACCAGGGCGACGTCGCGCCCGTCCATCCGAAGCGCGTCTAGCCTTCCGAAACGCCGCCCACCACCTGGCTGAAGCCGCCGTCCACGTAAGTGATCTCGGCGGTCACGCCGCTTGCGAGGTCGCTCAGCAGGAAGGCGGCCACATTGCCGACTTCTTCGATCGTCACGTTGCGCCGCATCGGCGCGATCTTCGAGATCGCCGACAGCAGCTTGCCGAAATCCTTGATGCCGCTGGCCGCCAGCGTCTTGATCGGGCCGGCGCTGATGCCGTTGACGCGCATGCCCTTGGGGCCCAGCGACTCGGCCAGGTAGCGCACCGAGGCTTCGAGCGAGGCCTTGGCCAGGCCCATGGTGTTGTAGTTGGGCAGGGCGCGGATCGCGCCCAGGTAGGTCAGCGTCAACAGGGCCGACTTGTCGTTGAGGTAGGGCAGGGCCGCCTTGGCCATCGCCGGGAAGCTGTACGCGCTGATGTCGTGCGCGATCTTGAAGCCTTCGCGCGACAGCCCCTCGAGGAAATCGCCCGCGATCGCCTCGCGCGGTGCGAAACCGATGCTGTGGACGAAGCCGTCGAACTTCGGCCAGACCTGGGCCAGGTCGGTGAACAGCTTGTCGATCTGGGCGTCGTCGCCGACGTCGCAGTCGAACACGAGCGTGGAGTCGAAGTCGGCCGCGAACTCGGTGATGCGGTCCTTGAAGCGCTCGCCCACGTAGCTGAACGCCAGCTCGGCGCCTTGCGCATGGCAGGCCTTGGCGACGCCGTAAGCAATGGAGCGGTTGCTCAGAACGCCCGTGATCAGAAGTTTTTTGCCGGAAAGAAAGCCCATGGGACGACCTCGTGTAAATCTTGGGCAGAATTCTCGCATGCGCGTTTGGCTTCTTTTCGTGTGGATGCTCTGGGCCGCCCCTTCCTGGGCGGCGCATGCCTACGCGCAGTTCGGCGACATCAAGTACCCGCCGGGGTTCACCCACTTCGACTATGTCAATCCGCAGGCGCCCAAGGGCGGAGAAATCCGCATGGTGCCGCCGACGCGGCCGACGAACTTCGACAAGTTCAATCCCTTCACGCTCAAGGGCACGACGCCGTACGGCATCGGCAACCTGATGTTCGAAAGCCTGCTGACGGGCAATTCGGAGGAGCCGACCACGGCCTACGGCCTTCTCGCCGAGGACGTCGAAGTCGCGGCGGACAAGAAATCCGCCACCTTCAGGATCCATCCGAAGGCCCGTTTCCACGACGGCAGCCAGGTGCTCGCGGCGGACGTGGTGCATTCGTTCAACACGCTCACCGGCCCGTTGGCGGCCCCCCAGTTCCGGACCATCTACGCCGAAGTGAAAGGCGCCAAGGCCATCGGCGAAAGAACCGTGCGCTTCGACTTCAAGAACCCCAACCCCGAGCTTCCGCTGATGGTCGGCGGCATGCCGGTGTTCAGCCGGGCCTGGGGCGGCGGCAAGCCCTTCGACCAGATCACCACCGACGTGCCGATCGGCTCGGGCCCGTACAAGCTCATCAACCCGCGCATGGGCCGGGACATCACCTACACGCGCGACCCCGACTACTGGGGCGCGGATCTGCCCGTGCGCAAGGGGTTCTTCAACTTCGACCGTGTCACCTACAGGATCTACCTGGACGAGACCGCCCGCTTCGAAGGCCTCAAGGCGGACGAATTCGACTTCATGCGCGAGTTCACGTCGCGCAACTGGGCGCGCCAGTACAAGGGCAAGCAGTTCGATTCCGGCGAGCTCGTGAAACGCGCCTTCGAGAACAGGAATCCCGGCGACTTCCAGGGCTACGTCTTCAATACGCGCAATCCCAAGTTCAAGGACATCCGGGTGCGCCAGGCGATCGGGCTGGCGATGGATTTCGAGTGGCTCAACAAGCAGCTGTTCTACGGGCTTTACAAGCGCGTGGAAGGCTATTTCCCGAACAGCGAGTTCCACGCCGAAGGACTGCCTACGCCGGAGGAGCTGGCGCTGCTCGAACCGTTGCGCGACAAGCTGCGGCCGGAGGTCTTCGGGCCCGCCGCGATCTCGCCGAGCACCGCGCCGCCCGGCAGCCTGCGCGAGAACCTGCGCCGCGCGCGCGCCTTGCTGGCCGAGGCCGGCTGGACCTACCGGGATGGCGCCTTGCGCAACGCCAAGGACGAGGTCTTCACGATCGAGTTCCTCAACGACCAGCCTTCGCTGATCCGCGTCGCGACGCCCTTCCAGACGGCGCTGCGAAAGCTCGGGATCCAGATGACCTTTCGCACCGTGGACTTCTCGCTGGCCCAGCAACGCATGGACAACTTCGACTTCGAGATGACGTCGGTGCGGCTGCCGGGCAGCACGGCGCCGGGCGGCGAACTGCTCGAGCTGTTCGGTTCGCAGGCGGCCGCCACCGACGGCTCGCGAAACATCTGGGGCATCGCCGACCCGGCCGTCGATGCGCTGCTGCAGAAGGTGGTGACGGCGACGACACGCCCCGAACTCAGCGCCGCGATGCGGGCGCTGGACCGCGTGCTCTCGCATGGCCACTACTCGGTGCCGCAGTACTACGGCGGTGCATTCCTGATCGGCTACCATCCGCGGCCCTTCGTGCTGCCGCCGGTGATCCCGCCTTACTACGAGGCCGACAGCTGGGCCGTGAGCACCTGGTGGGCATCGCCCGCCAACAAGTAGGAGCGTCATGGTCAGCTACATCCTCAAACGCCTGCTGTTGATGGTGCCGACACTGTTCGGTGTGCTGCTGCTGACCTTCCTCGTGATCCAGTTCGTGCCGGGCGGGCCGGTCGAGCAGATGGTGTCCCAGCTGCAGGGGCGCGATTCCGGCGGCGAGCGCGCGGCCACGAGCGGCGCAGGCTACCGCGGGCGCCAGGGGCTGGATCCGCAGCGCATCGAGGAGATCAAGCAGCTCTACGGCTTCGACAAGCCGCCGCTCGAACGTTTCTGGCAGATGCTGAAGTCCTACGCGCGCTTCGACCTGGGAACGAGCTTCTACCAGCGCAAGGCCGTCTGGGAACTGGTCAAGGAAAAGATGCCGGTGTCGATCAGCCTGGGGCTGTGGACCTTCTTCATCAGCTACCTGATCGCCGTGCCGCTGGGCGTCGCGAAGGCGGTACGGGYGGGCACGCGCTTCGACTTCCTGACCACGCTGGTGGTGCTGGTCGGCTATGCCATCCCGGGCTTCGTGCTGGGCGTCGCGCTGCTCGTGGTCTTCGGCGGCCAGTTGCAGTGGTTTCCGCTGCGCGGATTGACCTCCCCGGGCTGGCAGGCCATGGGGTGGGGCGCGCGGATCGTCGACTACCTGTGGCATATCGCGCTGCCGGTGACGGCGATGGTGCTCGGCAGTTTCGCCGTCACGGCCATGCTGACCAAGAACTCCTTTCTCGAGGAGATCCGAAAGCAATACGTGCTGACGGCCCGCGCCAAGGGGCTGACCGAGCGCGAGGTGCTTTGGAAGCATGTGTTCCGCAACGCGCTGATCCCGATCGTCACCGGCTTTCCGGCGGCATTCATCGGCGCCTTCTTCACCGGCTCCCTGTTGATCGAGACGCTGTTCTCGCTCGACGGCCTGGGCCTGCTGAGCTACGAGAGYGTGATCCGGCGCGACTATCCGGTGGTGCTGGGCACGCTCTACCTGTTCACGCTGATCGGGCTGGTGACCAAGCTGATCAGCGACCTTTGCTACGTACTGGTGGACCCGAGGGTGAAGTTTGACTAGCGGCGGCGTCACCGTGTCGCCCGGCCGCCGCGCCTGGCTGCGCTTCAAGCGCAACCGGCTCGGCTACTGGAGCCTGGTCCTCTTCTCGCTGCTCGTGGTGCTGAGCCTCTTCGCCGAACTGCTCTCCACCGACAAGCCGCTGGTGGTGCGCTACGAGGGCCAGACCTACTTTCCGGTGGCGCGCGACTACTCGGAGAAGACCTTCGGCGGCGACTTCGAGACGCCGGCCGACTACCTGGATCCGTTCATCCGCGAACGCATCACCTCGGGCGGCAACTGGGCCCTGTATGCGCCCAACCCCTACGGCCCGAAGACCCTCAACTACTTCGCGAAGTCCCCGAATCCCGCGGCGCCTTCCGCCGAGAACTTCTTCGGCAGCGACGATCGCGGCCGCGACCTGCTGGCGCAGCTGATCTACGGCTTCCGCGTGAGCGTCCTGTTCGCGCTGGCGCTGACCTTCATCGGCGTGGTGCTGGGGGTCGTGACGGGCGCCGTCCAGGGCTTCTTCGCCGGCAAGACCGACCTCGCGTTCCAGCGCTTCATCGAGATCTGGAGCTCGATGCCCGAGCTCTACCTGCTGATCATCTTCAGCGCGGTCTTCGCGCYCAGCGTTTCGCTGCTGCTGATCCTGCTGAGCCTGTTCGGCTGGATGGGGCTGTCGGACTACGTGCGCGCCGAGTTCCTGCGCAACCGCCAGATGGACTACGTGCGGGCAGCGCGCGCACTCGGCGTCGGCAACCTGCAGATCATGTGGCGCCACATCCTGCCCAACAGCATGACGCCGGTCGTGACCTTCCTGCCGTTCCGCATGAGCGCGGCGATCCTGGCGCTGACCTCGCTCGACTTCCTGGGCCTCGGCGTGCCGCCGGGGACGCCTTCGCTGGGCGAGCTGCTGAGCCAGGGCAAGGCCAACATCGACGCCTGGTGGATCTCGCTGTCCACCTTCGCGGTGCTGGTGGTCACCCTGATGCTGCTGACCTTCATGGGCGACGCGCTGCGCGATGCGCTCGATCCGCGGAAGGCAGAGCAATGAGCGCTGAACTGTTGAACGTCCAGAGCCTGCGCGTGGCCTTCGGCGACAAGGAGGTGGTGCACGGCATCGACTTCGCGATCCGCGAGGGCGAGAAGCTGGCGCTGGTCGGCGAGTCGGGCTCGGGCAAGACCGTGACCGCGCTGAGCCTGCTGCGGCTGGTGCAGAACGCCGACATCTCGGGCGGCGCGGCCTTCGCCGGCGGGGAGGGCGGTGGCGCGCGGGACCTGCTCGCGATGCCCGAGCGACAGCTCAGGGGCATCCGCGGCAAGGAGATCGCGATGATCTTCCAGGAGCCGATGACCGCGCTCAATGCGCTCTACACGGTCGGCGACCAGATCGCCGAGGTGCTCCAGCTGCACCAGGCGCTGCCGGCGCGTGCGGCCCAGGAGGCCGCGGTGCAGCTGCTGGCCGACACCGGCATCCCGGAGCCGGYACGGCGGGCCCGCTCCTTTCCGCACCAGCTCTCCGGCGGCCAGCGCCAGCGCGCGATGATCGCGATGGCGCTGGCCTGCAAGCCGCGGCTGCTGCTGGCCGACGAGCCCACCACGGCGCTCGACGTCACGGTGCGGGCCCAGATCCTCGAACTGCTCGCCGAGCTGCAGCGCAAGCACGGCATGGCGGTGCTGCTGATCACGCACGACCTGAACCTGGTGCGCCGCTTCGCCGACCGCGTGGCCGTGATGGAGAACGGCCACATCGTCGAGCATGGCGCGGTCGGGGCCGTGTTCGATGCGCCGCAGCATCCGTACACGCGCAAGCTGATCGACAGCCGGCCGACCCGTGACGTGGCCTCCTTCGCGGTCGATCCGAACGCTCCGGCGGTGCTCGAGGCCAAGGCCCTGCGAGTGATCTATCCGGTGCCGCGGCCCGGCATCCGCGGCTGGTTCCGCCACGGCGAATTCGTGGCGGTGCAGGGCGCCGATTTCAGCATCGCGCCGGGCCAGACCCTGGGCGTGGTCGGCGAGTCCGGCTCGGGCAAGTCGACCCTGGCGCTGGCCGCGCTCGGCCTACTGAAGCACCAGGGCGAGCTCGACGTCGCGGGCCGGCAGTGGGACGGCGGCGCTGCCAGCGACCGGTCGCTCCGGCGGCTGATGCAGGTGGTGTTCCAGGACCCGTTCTCGTCGCTGTCGCCGCGCATGACGGTCGAGCAGATCGTCGGCGAGGGGCTGACCGTCCATGCGCCCGAACTCGACACCGGCGCCCGCCGCAGCCGCGCCCTCGACGCGCTGGCCGACGTCGGCCTGACCGAAGCCCAGTTCCCGGCCCTGCTCGATCGCTATCCGCACGAGTTCTCCGGCGGCCAGCGGCAGCGCCTGGCGATCGCCCGGGCGCTGGTGGTCGACCCGAAGCTGCTGGTGCTCGATGAACCCACCAGCGCGCTCGACGTCACGATCCAGAAGCAGGTGCTGGGCCTGCTGCAGCGCCTGCAGCGCGAGCGCGGCCTGAGCTACCTGCTGATCACCCACGATGTGGAGGTGATCCGCGCGATGGCGCACCAGGTCATCGTCATGAAGGACGGCGCGATCCTCGAGTCGGGGCCGGCCCTGCGGGTGCTGGACGCGCCCGAGCACCCTTACACGCAAAAGCTGGTCGCGGCAGCCCTGGCCGATTAGAAATACTCAAAGGAATGGAATGTCGCTGATCGGATACGACAGGCGYGGTGCCTGGCGCGCGGCCCTGGCCTGCATGGTGGCGCTGGCGGTGGCCATGGGCCTGGGGCGCTTCGCCTTCACGCCGATGCTGCCGATCATGCTGCACGAGGGAAAGCTGGACCTGCAGGGCGGCGGCGTGCTGGCCTCGCTCAATTACCTCGGCTATTTTCTCGGCGCCGTGAGTTGCGCGGCGATCCGGATCCAGCCGGCTGCGATGGTGCGCGGCGGCCTGGTCGCCACCGCGGCCCTGTTGCTCGGGATGGGTCTGCTGCACGGTTTCACCGTCTGGGGCGTGCTGCGCACGGCCGCCGGCGTGATGAGCGCCTGGACCTTCGTCTTCGCCTCCGGCTGGGGCCTGCGGCGGCTGGCGGAGACCGGGGCGCCGGCGCTCGCCGGCGTGATCTATTCCGGGCCCGGCATCGGCATCGCGGTCACCGGGCTGCTGGGCGGCGCCATCGGGCGCTGGGGGGCGGACGCAGGCTGGATCGGCTTCGGCCTGCTGTCGCTGGCCCTGATCGCGCTCATTTGGCACATCTTCGGCGACGGCCACCCGGACCTTGCGGGCGCCCAGCCCGGCCCGGCAGCCGCGCCGACGGCGGCCGAATCCGCCGCGGCGCGCAGCGATGCCCGCTGGCTGGTCGGGCTCTACGGGCTGGCGGGCTTCGGTTACATCATCACGGCCACCTTCCTGCCGGTGATCGCGCGGCAGGCCCTGCCGGGCTCGCCCTGGCCGGATCTGTTCTGGCCGCTGCTCGGCCTGGCCGTCGTTCCGGGGGCGCTGATCGGCGCCCGGGCGCCGATGAAGTGGGACAACCGGCTCCTGCTCGCCATCGCCTACGGCTTGCAGGCGCTGGGCGTGGTGCTGTCGGTGGCCTGGCCGACGATCGTCGGCTTCGCGCTCGGGAGCCTGTTGCTGGGCATGCCTTTCACTGCCATCACCCTGTTCGCGATGCGGGATGCGCGGCGGCTGCGCGGCAACGCCGCGGCCGGGCTGATCGGCTATGCCACCGCATCCTATGGGGTCGGCCAGATCCTCGGACCGCTGTTCGCGGCGCCCCTGGCGCAGCGCACCGGCTCGTTCGCGGTGCCGTTGCTGGTCGCGGCGGCGGCGCTGGCGCTCGGCGCGCTGCTTTTCAGCCATGTCTGGTGGCGTTCCAGGCCTGCCGAAGTGCTTCCAGGTGCGTAAAAACCCCTGATTCGTAACGCATTTGGCATATAATTCGAGGCTCACGACCAAACGGGCGAGTACCAACCGCCCGTTTTTTTATGGGTCGACGCATTTTCGATGCCGAGATCGGCGGCGGCATCGGGCACGGCAAACAGGCATTTCAAAGGCATATACAAACACGTGGCATTGCAGCAGACAGTGGAACAAACCGTGGCCGGACTCGGCTACGACCTGGTCGAGATCGAGCGCTCGGCCGGGGGATTGCTGCGCGTCACGATTGATTTGCCCTGGCAAGGCCCCAACTTGGATGCAGCGGGTGCGCCGGAGCCTTTCGTCACTGTCGAGGATTGCGAGAAGGTCACGCGTCAGCTGCAGTTCGCGCTCGAGGTCGACGGCGCCGACTACAAGCGGCTCGAGGTGTCATCGCCGGGCATCGACCGCCCGTTGCGTCACGAGAAGGATTTCGAGCGTTTTGCCGGCGAGGTGATCGACATCACGCTGAAGGCGCCGATGGGCGCGGCGGCGAATGGCCAGGTGGCGGCCAACCGCAAGAAATTTCGCGGCACGCTGGAGCGCGTTGTCGCAGCCGACGGCTCGCAGGGCTGGCAGATCGTCTGGAGCGACGAGCCCGCGGCGAAGCCCGGTCAGAAGATCAGCAAGAAGCGCGTGCCTGCCCCCCTGCAGGCACTGGGTTTTGCGTTGGACGAGCTGCGCGAAGCGCGGCTCGCCCCGATAGTGGATTTCAATGGGCGCAGGCCAAAACCCGGCACCGTGGTGTCGGACTGAACGAGGAGAGTGGTGGCATGAATCGCGAAATGTTGATGTTGGTGGATGCGATCTCGCGCGAGAAGAACGTCGAACGTGACGTTGTCTTCGGCGCGGTCGAATCCGCCCTGGCGCAAGCCACCAAGAAGCTCTATCAGGGCGACGTGGACATTCGCGTCGCCGTCGACCGCGACAGCGGCGACTACGAGACCTTCCGTCGCTGGCACGTGGTTCCCGACGAGGCCGGCCTGCAGCTGCCCGACCAGGAAATCCTGCTGTTCGAAGCCAAGGAAGAGATGCCCGACATCGAGGTCGACGAGTACATCGAGGAATCGGTGGACTCGGTGCCGATCGGCCGCATCGGCGCGATGGCCGCCAAGCAGGTGATCCTGCAGAAGATCCGCGACGCCGAGCGCGAGATGCTGCTCAACGACTTCATGTCGCGCGGCGAGAAGATCTTCACCGGCACCGTCAAGCGCCTGGACAAGGGCGACATCATCGTTGAAGCGGGCCGGGTCGAAGGGCGCCTGCGCCGCAGCGAGATGATCGCCAAGGAAAACCTGCGCAACGGCGACCGCGTGCGGGCCATGATCATGGAGGTCGACCTGACGCTGCGCGGCGCGCCGATCATCCTGTCGCGCTCGGCCCC
The DNA here is from genome assembly GCF_056405335.1 of Variovorax sp. P1_H12_2. Classification (NCBI taxonomy): domain Bacteria; kingdom Pseudomonadati; phylum Pseudomonadota; class Betaproteobacteria; order Burkholderiales; family Comamonadaceae; genus Variovorax; species Variovorax sp. P1_H12_2. Next base: position 1,691 of record NZ_JBFUCI010000078.1, on the reverse strand, counting down.
CGAGTTCATGATCGAGCTGTTCCGCCAGGAAGTGCCCGAGATCGAGCAGGGCCTGCTCGAGATCAAGAGCTGCGCCCGCGACCCCGGTTCGCGCGCCAAGATCGCCGTGCTCTCGCACGACAAGCGGGTCGATCCGATCGGCACCTGCGTCGGCGTGCGCGGCACCCGGGTCAACGCGGTCACCAACGAGCTCGCCGGCGAGCGCGTGGACATCGTGCTGTGGAGCGAGGATCCGGCCCAGTTCGTGATCGGCGCCCTGGCGCCGGCCAATGTCTCGTCGATCGTGGTCGACGAGGAAAAGCATGCGATGGACGTGGTGGTCGACGAGGAAAACCTCGCGATCGCGATCGGCCGTGGCGGTCAGAACGTGAGGCTCGCCTCCGACCTGACCGGCTGGAAGATCAACATCATGGACGCCAACGAGTCGGCCCAGAAGCAGGCGACCGAGACCGATGCCAGCCGCAAGCTGTTCATGGAGAAGCTCGACGTCGACGAGGAAATCGCCGACATCCTGATCTCCGAAGGTTTCACCAGCCTCGAGGAAGTGGCCTACGTGCCGATCTCCGAGCTGCTCGAGATCGAGAGCTTCGACGAAGACACGATCAACGAACTGCGGTCGCGCGCCAAGGATGCGCTGCTGACCATGGAAATCGCCCGGGAAGAAAACGTCGAGAGCGTCTCGCAGGATCTGCGCGACCTCGCCGGACTCGATCCGGCCCTCATTCCCAAATTGGCCGAGGCGGGTGTCCACACCCGTGACGACCTGGCCGACCTTGCGGTCGATGAACTCACCGAAATCACCGGCCAAACCGCCGATGAGGCCAAGAACCTGATCTTGAAAGCCCGCGAACACTGGTTCGCTGGCCAAGAGTGACGGTCATGGAGGCACGAAACCAATATGTCCAGTACCACTGTCGCCGAGTTCGCGAACGAACTCAAGAAGACTCCCGAAACCCTGCTTGACCAGCTCAAGAGCGCAGGCGTGCCCAAGCAGGCCGCCACCGATGCGCTCAGCGAGGCCGACAAGCAGCGCTTGCTCGGCTTCCTGAAGGCCAGCCACGGCACCGTCGAGCCGGAGCGCAAGAAGATCACGCTGACCAAGAAATCGACCAGCGAGATCAAGCAGGCCGAYGCCACCGGCCGCGCCCGCACGATTCAGGTCGAAGTGCGCAAGAAGCGCACCTTCATCCAGCGCGACGAAGGCCACCCGGCGGTGTCCGAGGCGACTGCGGCCGCTGAAGCCGAAGCGCCCGCCGCCGYGCCCGCAGCGCCCCAGATCGACGAAGCCGAACTCGCCCGTCGCGAGGAAGACGCTCGCCGCCAGGCCGAACTGATCCGTCGCCAGGAAGAAGAACTGGCCGAGAAGCGTCGCCTGCGCGAAGAAACCGAAGCCCGCGAACGCGAGAAGGTCGAGCGCGCCGAGCAGGCCGAGCAGGAGGCCAAGGCCGCCAGCAAGAAGGCCGCCGAGGCCGCTGCCGCCGCCACGGTGACCGAAGGTGCGCCCGAAGCACCCGAGGAAGCGCCGGCCGTGACCGACCGCAAGGCCGCCGCCGAAGCCGCCGCGACGCAAGCCAAGGACGACGCCAAGGCCAAGGCCGCCGCCGAATCGAAGGCCCGCGCCGACGAGGAAGCCGCCCGCGCCAAGGACCTCGACGAACGCCGCCGCAAGGCGCTGGCCGAAGCCGAAGCCA